>NZ_OMWD01000020.1 GCF_900314695.1 uncultured Methanobrevibacter sp.
TGATATAAAAGTTTCTATAATCAAATTTCACCACATCTACAAAACTTACATCATACCCGAAAAACTCAAGTACTCACAAAAGCACATTCATTATAATAATAATTTAATTAATACAATAAATATGATAAAATATAGCTACATGCGGAAAAGCAGTCATCATAGTCAGAATTGTAAATACAATATGACTTAAACCAACGCCATAAAACATATAGCACATCTAATACAGACGGAAATTATACTAACAAATTCAATTAAAAATCATTGCAATTAATATTTAAATAATTAAATACAAATATAAAATTATAAAATTTGTATTTTACTAATCATATGAACGTATATTTTTAAAAAAGATAATATTATCAAATATAACTATAACATTTAATAAAAAGTTTCGTCATACTTCCATCGAACAATCAAGTATTACAAAAAATAAAATAATTAATACCATATTTGATATTATAAATATTTCAAGACATCCCCAACAGATAATATATAAAACTTTCTATCTAATTCAAATAATAATTACTTTATATATAGGCTAACCAAAGATATTATTGGTGATAAATTATGAAATTTGGTATAGAATTCGTACCTCAAATACCTTTAAAAGAACTCGTAAGATTAGTAAAAATAGCAGAAGATGTCGGTTTTGAATACGCATGGATCACTGACCACTACAACAACAAAAACGTATACGAAACCTTAGCATTAATTGCAGCTGAAACTGAAACCATTAAAATGGGTCCTGGTGTAACCAACCCATACGTAAGAAGCCCAGCAATTTCCGCTTCTGCAATCGCTACTATCGACGAAATTTCAGAAGGAAGAGCAACCTTCGGTATTGGTCCTGGTGACAAAGCAACTTTCGATGCTTTAGGAATTGAATGGACTAAACCTGTATCCACTATCAAAGCAGCAATCGCTGACATTAACACCTTATTAGCAGGTGAAAAAACTGAAGCTGGAGCAGCTTTAGGTGGAGTTAAAAAAGTACAAGATGCAATCCCTATTTACATGGGTGCACAAGGACCTAAAATGTTAGAAACCGCTGGAGAAATCGCAGACGGTGTATTAATTAACGCTTCCAACCCTAAAGATTATGAAGCAGCTATGCCAATGATCAAAAAAGGTCTTGAAGCAGCTGGTGGAGACAAAGCATTCGACGTAGGTGCATACACTGCAACCTCTATCGGACCAGACTCAGACGCAGCTAAAAACGCAGCTAAAATCGTAGTTGCATTTATTGCAGCAGGTTCACCACCTCCAGTTATCGAAAGACACGGATTACCTGATGGATTCAACACCCAAATGGGTGAATTCTTAGCTAAAGGTGACTTCGGCGGAGCTATTGGTGCTGTAACCGATGAAGCACTCGACGCATTTTCCGTATGTGGTACTCCTGATGAGTTCATCCCTAAAATTGAAGGCTTAGCTGAAATGGGTGTAACTCAATACGTAGCAGGATCCCCTGTAGGTAAAGACGTAGAAGAATCCATTAAATTATTAGGAGAAGTAATCGCAAGTTTCTAAACTTGCTACTTTTTTCTTTTTTTATTTTTTTAAACCTTTATACACAACTTAATAACATACTATTTTTCTAACACAATTTTTAATTATAACAAAACCATAATTATATAATATTCATTTATTATATTGCAGGTATTATAATGGAAATTGAAAATTTATGTAAAGAAATCAGACAAAGGGCTTTTGAGCGAAAAGATCCAAAGACTCCAGAACAGGTTGGTGCCAGCTGGTACAATGATGATTTAACATACAGTGGCGTTTCAAAAACATTATTCATCATATTGCCAACACCAGGCTGTGCATGGGCACTTGGAGATAGTGGCGGATGTACAATGTGCAGCTACGTATCAGATTGCACTCTGGAGCCAATCGATACACAAACAATCCTTAGAATTTTTAACGAACACCTACAAAGACATCCAATAGCTGAGGAAGATAAGATTTCAGTTAAACTCTTTGCATCAGGCAGCTTCTTAAACCCATATGAACTTCCTAAAGATGCCCGTGATGAAATTCTGAAAACATTGGTTGACCTTGGAAATGTCAAAGAGATTATTGTTGAGTCACGGCCAGAATATGTAAAAGAGGATGTACTTGATGAAATTTTTGAAATTATAGGAGATACATTATTTGAAGTAAGCATTGGTCTTGAAACTTCAAATGATTATACACGACTTAATAAAATCAATAAAGGTTTTACAAAAGAAGACTTTGAAAATGCAGTCAAATTAATGCAAAACATGTCTGAAAACAAAGGATACAATTTGAAATCTAAAGCATACATCTTTGTAAAGCCAATTTTAATTTCTGAAGCACAGGCAATTGATGAAGCAATAGAAACTGCTCGATATTGCGATTCAATTGGAGTAAACAGACTTTCATTCTGCCCTGCAACAATTCATGGAGGAACAGTTATCGAAAGATTATGGAGACAAGGCGCATATCAGCCACCATGGATCTGGTCTTGCATTGAAATAATCAATACAGTACGTGATGAGTTGGACATACCTGCACTTTTGGACACATCAGGATTTGGTTCAAGAAGAGGCCCATACAATTGTAAAAAATGCAATAAAGATTTAAAACATATGATAATAGCCAATAATTTAACACAAAGTAAAATAGAATATGACTGTGAATGTAAAGAAGAATGGTTAGCTGAAATAGAAAATAGTGATATGAACTCATCAACCGTTGAAATAAAACACATTCCATTATATTAATATAATTTAAAATAGTAAATAGTTATTAGGAGGAAAAATTATATGAAAACTAAATTCATTAGTTTATTAGCCATTATTCTAGGATTACTTATTATAATATTTCCAGTAATGGGAATTGTTGGCGTTAATGGCTTAATTAGCTTATCAGTATTATTAGTATCCATATACTTGCTTATCGTTGGAACCAGCATAATTGATTACAATAAAACCGGAGCAATATTGAATTTGCTTTTGGGATTAATACTATTGCTGTTAAGTATCTTTTTAATATACAATCCAGCATTCCTTGGAGTTATAGCAGGATTGACATTATATATTGCTGGAATAATGTTGATTGTTGTTGGACTTGTTTCATTAATTAATAACCGTAGCACAAGATATGGTTTTTACATTGGAATAGCTGGAGTAGTTCTTGGATTATTATACCTGATTATTGGAACATTCATTACTGATCCTATTGTTCTTGGTACATTAATCGGAGCATGGTTAGTGATTAGCGGAATTTTAAAGCTGATGGATGGCTAAAGACTATCCATATAATTTCTTTTTTTTTTGGTGTTTATATTGATTGGAATCAGCGCTGATTTTGACCCTGTTCACAAAGGTCATGAAAAATTAATCAAGGAAGCATGTAAAATTGCAGACAGTGAAGGCAAAAAGGTAGTTGTCTATCTGAATAAGGGATTTAGTGCGAATCATGCCCCATTTTTTGTAAATTTTGAAGCCCGTCGTGAAATGGCACTGGCTTTAGGTGCAGACGAAGTCAAATCATTTGAAGGGTTGCACCACAGACTTATATTATCATACAGCGTCCCAATAAGACTCCAGCAAATGATTGATGATGGAGTTACAGATTATATTACTTCAGCAAGCATCAGCCTTGATGAAATCAAATCCAAAGCTCAAAAATTCATTGATGAAGGCAACTTCGTTGGAATGCCAAAACATTATACAAACAGAAATGAAATTCGTTGGTATGCATTAAATGAATTTTTAGGATCCAAATTAAATTTCCATGTAGTGAAGGAGTTGAATAAATCCGAATACTCCGGAAGATTAATTAGACAGTCAATTATCGATAATGGAATGTCCATTCCATCAAATATTTATAAAGTACTCCCAAAAACCACTGTTGAAATTCTTGAACGGGAAATTGCTTTGGGCAATGTTCCGGGCAATAGAAATTGGGACGAAATATATAAAAGAATGAACACATATTCCAGAGGAAATCTAGAAAAAATAGCTTACCTGAATGGGAAAACCATTAATGAAATTATTAAACGAAGAGTTTACAGAGACCCAGAATCAATTTGGGCAGTTTTCAGAAGGTCTGAATATGGTCCGGTCATGACTCGCCTAGCCATCAGTTCCATTGAAATGAATGTCAGCAAAAAAGAAGTAATGGATCTTATGAAAAGTTATGAAGAAAAAGGAGTTATTCCAGAAAATCAGAAAGTTCAAAAGGTAATTGACAGAGCATGGTATGTTGCAAGCATGACAGATGAAGGTGTTAGTGCTCGTGAAGCTAATGATGAGTTTAGAAGCAAAAACATTGCCGTTGATGCCCCGTCAACTCTGGAAGCGGGACTTAACTTAACCAAATTTGAAAGCAAAATCACCAAAGAAGGCATTGCCACTGACCTGTATGTTGACAAAAAAGGAAAAATTTCAGTTCAGTTCAAAAGTGAAGGAAAAAAGATAAAAACCAATTTAAGATTGCCTGCACGTGAAGTGACATATTTAAGATATATTATGGATTCTCATTTTATTCCGGTTAACGGAACTATAAAAAAAGCTAAAAAAGGGTTTAAAGTTATGGTTACAATCGGCTGAATTTATCCAAAGCAGCTTTAACCATTATTAGTTCGTTTTGACTGAAACACTCGATAATTTCATTTAATTCTTCACTTTTTCTTTTTGAATTGGCTAAAGTGTTTTTGATTCTGGACAATGAACGGTTCTTAAAGTCACCACCCTCAGTTACGGAAATTACATCAAAAAATTCATCTTCCAGATTATAATTTTGAGCAATCTGATAAGATTCTATCAGAAGTGCTGAAAGTGTTTTGGTATAAGTGCTTCTGAGTAATTTTAAAATAGCAACATCACCGATTTTATCACTTATCACCACAACATCCAAAAAATCATTCAAAAACAACAATTCATCAGCGCTTTTACCTGAAATGTAAAGTGTTGGATTGTCAGAATCAATTTTTCCAATAATTGCCCCATCAATCAAATTATCAACATATTTGTCAATTTCTAAAGTTGACTCTGGAGAGATATTGTTTAAATCCAAATAGATTCCTTTCACGCATTTACCGTATTTCTTAGCTATCTCTATGGATGATGCTGGAGATGTGGCTGAAATCAATAAATCCGATTTGGCTGCTACCTCCCTAAAAGATGACACCACATCCACATCCGAATTGTCAATGGATTCGATAGTGGATTTTGACCTGTTTTCTTTGGATGTTATAAATTTAATATCATCTAATTTAATTAACTTTACAAGATTTTGACAAACTTTTCCAAAGCCAATCAAACCAATTATCATAAAATCACTTATTTTTTAAAAAGAAGCATATCTTTTAAATTGACACCAATATCACGAGCAATAGTATTGCATTTAGCACATAATAAGAAATAAACATCTTTATCAGATAAGTCGATTTCAGTCAGTCCTTCATAATTGCCCATTCCCTTGGATATGACAAATTCATGAGAGTCAAATATCTGCCTAAATTCATCTGAGATTTCACTGTCAACATAACCTACAGTTCCAGCACCAATCTCCACAATTTTTCCAAATTCATCAAGGCCTGCTTCAAGAGCTTCCTTCATGCATGCATCATTTAAGATAGGTTCTGATTTAACTGCAATTGTAATGTCCAATTCATATTCCTTAATTTTTGCCATCAATAATTTATCAAAGACTATTTCGCCAGTGTTATCCACCAAATACAATACTTTATCATGTTTTTTGAGTGAATTTTCAAATTCAACAATATCCTTAACGGCAAGTTCATCATTTAAGGAATCATTTATTATTGCATCTATATCATCATCTAATGTGAATGCTCCAAAATCCAAGATATTACCTATGATAGCTATCTTCACATAATTTTCCAAACTGTCATTTTCTTTGAGAATTTCCTTTACAATAGGCAAATATTTTAAAGCTATTTCATTTCCTTGGATTTTTTCCCTAAAATATGGATCTTCACAGCCTGTTTTGCTCTTGATAATATTGTGCATCATGGACCCTGTTTTATTGGAATTGGTGTCTTTTGAAAAGTTATCCGCCAAAAAATTAAATATATCATTCATGATTTCAATTTTAAGCAAATCATCATCACAGGACAAATCCATTGCTTCACGAGCCTGCCTTAAAAAACAAGGGCCACATTCATAACTAATCTTCAATATTAACCACCATAAATAATTTGAACTAATTGAATTTCATCACCATCATTGATTACCGTATCTTCAATGACCAAATCGCCATTCTGCTTTGATACAATGGTTTGTGGAGACAAATCCATATCGTTTAATAAATCTTTTATTGTATAATCATCATTGGGTAAATCCCTTTTCTCATCAATACTTTTATATTTTAAAATAAATGACATTTAATCACATCCCAATTCTTCTAAAAATGAACATGCTTTGCATAATCTGTTTGCAGAAGGTTCACCACATCTTTCACATCTGCCATGAGCATAATCTTTTTTAAGCTCTTCCTTTAAGATTCCCTTGATTTTATCATATCCTCTCAGAGTTGAGTATTTTATTGTAGGGTGCTTTTCTGCCAATTGGTTGATGACTTCTGAAACTTCACCTCTGAAAGATTGCATCGCATATGGGCAGCTGTCAAAATGAACTTCCAATTCTTTGGCAACGACATAAATACCTATTTCACGTTCCGGAATTTCCCTTAACGGTTTGATTTTAACTGTGAATTCTTCAGCTTTGGATTCAGTTTTTGCACCTAATTTGGTTAGATTGTCAGTGTTTCCTTCAAGATAATTCATCATGATGGCCTGCACTTCATCATCCAAATTATGCCCGGTTGCAATTTTAGTTGCTCCCATTTCACGAGCTGCCTTGTTAATGATTGTTCTTCGGAATACTCCGCAATATGTGCATGAGCCCTTATGATTTTCCCTTTGCATTATCTCATCCAAAGTGATGCCGTATTCCTCCTTTAAAGACACAACCTTGTGTTCAATACCAAGGCGCTCCGCATGTCTTACTGCAATATCCACGCCATCCTGGCGATAATTGTCAATTCCCTCGTCAACAGTTACGGCACAGATATCGATGACATTCATTTTGCGAAAACTGTTAAGAATCTCCAATGTGGTTACACTATCCTTTCCGCCTGAAAGAGCTACCAAAACCTTGTCTCCCTTGTCCAGCAATTTCTCTTTTCTAACTGTTTTAATAACTTTTTTTTCAATTGATTCAATAAAACAGTCCTTGCACAATAGCTGACCGGATTGTTCTCGTTTAATAATAACTTTTGGATTGCTGCATTTACTACATTTCATTTTATACTACCTACATTTGCTCTACAAATTGAGCCAATTGGTTTAAAGTATTTACCTCAAAGACCTGTGCTCCAACATCCTGATACAGTGAAACACAGCTGTCAACTACATCCCATTTATTTCTATCTTCAGGATTCAGGATGATGACCTTTTTGGAATCCCTTACAATTTCTTCAAGCACATCAACACTTGCAGGTTTTCCATTGACTTTAGGTCCTGACCAATCACGGCAATCAGACAATATGATTACATAAGATTTATTGTTGATTTTTGCCATGTCCTGAAACTGTGTGAATGAAGAGTACATGTCTGAAGTTCCATGAACCATCATGTTTTTAACTCTCAAGTCCTTAACTTTAACAAAGGAATCCAATAGGTATTCTTCCTTTAGTGCATGAGTGGTTTCAATTACCTTATTGTCAAATTCGAATGTTCTTGATTTTTTGAATGCTGTTTGGGCTGAAAACATAAGCATGAAAAACCAGCTGCTGATCCACTCACATGAACCGCTTATATCATTTAAAAACAGGTGCTCGTTTTTATGTGGTCTCGGTTTTGCCTTAACAAGCTCAAATGGAACGCCACCATACTTCAGATTAGCCCGGATGGTCCGCCTAATATCAATTTTATTGGTGTTGGTTTGAACTTTCCTTCTTGAACGTTTATTTGCAATTCTTTTACCTAATCTCTGACAGATTTCAAGCATACGCGGGTCGAACCTGTTGAGCTTGGTTAAATCCTTGTTCATCAGCTCGCCGTCTCTTTCAAGCTGCTTGACCTCTTCAAGAAGCGGTTGGCCGGACAACATCTTCAGCTTTTCATTGTTGATTCTTTCCTTATTTAATTTTCTGAAAGCATTATTGTTCTTTTTGATGACATACTTATTGGATTTGGGTCCGGCACCCTTATATGCAGTTCCGCGCATATCCTTTTTTGGATTTTCCTTTTTAACTTCCTTTTTAAAGATTCCATCAAAAACCTTATTGAATCTTGGAATATCGTATTTGTCTTTGACATATACCGACATCAATGCGTTTTTCAAAAGCTGCCTGTCATCTTCACCCAAAGCCATATAAACCTGAACTGCTGATTGTGTGCTTCTTACACTGACCGGCAGCCCCTTTTGCCTAAGCTGAGCGGATAAAGTTGCAATTTTATTAATCATTTTATCTTTTATCTAAAATATCCTTAACAACTCTTTTTTTATCGCTTTCATTTTTGATGGCTACACCAATACTGTCTTTTAAAGACTTGTCCATATCTTTAGTTCCCAGATTGGAAACAGATCTGACCCAATCGACAGTACCCCTTACAGAAGGTTTTTTCATTAAATTGAGATTGCGTATTTTATGGACAAGATTAACTATGGTTGATACGGTTTCATCATCAGCTTCAGGTATTTTTGATTTGACAATTTCAATTTCCCTTTCAACAGTAGGGTAAGGAATATATAAGAACAAACATCTGTCTTTAGTTTCATCAAGCAGAGATCTTTGAGAATTGGATGTTAAAATAACAATCAAATCATTTTCAAGTTGAAAAGTTCCTAAATCGTTAATGGTAATTTCCTGTTCGCCCAATGCCTGAAGCAGAAAACTTTCCACTTCTTCATCAGCCTTATCAATTTCATCTATCAACAGTACTGAATCGTTCTTATTTAAAAATGCATTAAGCAATGGTCTTCTAATAAAAAATTCCTCATCAAAAATTTTATCTTCACCATTTGAATCATTTTTTGCAGCTTCCAAATGCAACAATTGTTTTTGATAATTCCATTCGCCGACAATTTGTTCAAAAGTAATGCCTTCATAGCATTGTATTCTGAAAAAATCCCTTTCAAAAGTTTTAGCTATTACTTTGGCAAGTTCTGTTTTACCTACTCCCGGAGGACCTTCAATAAGCATTGGCTTTTGAAGAAATAACGCCAAATATAAAGTAGTTGAAATTTCGTCATTAGAGACATATTCCGCATCCAATAATCTTTTGTCAATATCTTTTATAGAAATGTTATCAACCTGCAATGTGAAACCTTCATAAAATTTAATTATACATAAAATTTAATTATAAAATCATATAAACTTTATTGTAACTTTTTATAAAATGAATTATTAAATTAATAATATAGACAAAAAATGGAGGTAAAAGATGGAAAAAGAAAATACGATTATTATTGCATTAGTAGTTCTTATCATTATTGTTGCTGTAGTGGCCGTATTTGTTACTGGCGTAGGAATGCACTTAAATAATAGTGACCCTGTTGTAAACAAAACAGCTTCAAATACAACACATACTAAAAATATTACTGCAAATTCAACAGCTACAAGCGATTCTTCATCTGGTGAATCAAACGGTCCAGTCCGCGATACTGGAATGTCTGCTCCTAGCGAGGATTCCAGTGATTCAGGATCAAGCAGTGAATCAAGTTCAGATTCTTCATCACAAGCAAGTTCAAGTGAATCAAGTAGCACTCCTCAAGCAGGACAATCTGCAGACGCTGCCAATTCAGGCGACTTTGATTAAAACTATTTTTTTAAATCGTCAGGATTTTTGAATAATTCAAAATCCTGAACATAATCTTTACCCGTAACCATTGCAATTTCTGCTTTTTTAAGTTCAGAACCCAAGTATGCTGCATGTTCCATACGGGTAACCAATTCTTTTGTAATTATTTCTTCATATATTTCTTTTGCAGTATGGCCGGTGATTACCAAATCAGCCTTATTCTTTTTAAAATGAGTAGCTATGATGCGACTTTCACTTACGGTAGTTCCATAGTCAACTGTGATTTTAAAGCTTCCTGCCTTATCCCTAATAAATTTCAATGGCCTTTCCTGTTTGATTTCAGGAACTCCATCAAGCTCATTAACAATTACATCATTTCGTTTATGCTTATCCTTAAATACGACCATATTAATTCCCAAATCCTTCGGGATAGATTTTCTATTTTTTGCAAGAAACATCATTTTAGATGCAGTAGCCAATTCATAGACACTACCTCTTGTTTTACCACTTTCTTCAGGAGTAAACAGAATGCTTGCACCCAATTCCATACCAATTCCAGCAAGCAATACATTTACACCGCCAGAATCAGCATCCATTAATTCAGTGACATTGCCTACACCAAAAAACATTGGCGCCTTATTGGTTTTATGAAATTCATGGCAAGCTATAAATGATTCGACAATACTTGAACTGTTGACCGGATCCAAAATCAAATCTGCAACATATGTTAAACCTTCAGTATCCTTGATTAACTGATGCATAGCTTCAACTCTTTCAGAAGGGGATTTGGGAGATTTACCCTGTGAAAAATTGGTCGGAAGCAACACTGCAGGAATATTTTTTTCTATCAGCAAATCTTTAATTTCAGAATTGTTCCCCAAATCCAAACTCAAAACAAAATCAATCCCATTTTCAGCTGCAACTTTGATTTCTTTAGGATTTAAAGTGTCAATGCTCAATGGCCTATCTCCGACAATTGGGCGCAACGTTTTTATCAGGTCGGGAATTTTATCTGAAAAATCCTCACCGGCAGCCATTCCAATGTCAATCATATCCGCTCCGGAATCAACAAAATATTGGCATTTGTTAATCAATGCTTCCTTGGATAGGAATGGTGCATTGGCGATTTCTGATAAAACTCTCATTGGGAAATCCTCACCCACAGGAAGGTTTCCAATTAAAATATTATTAGGTTTTTCAAGAAGTTTGGCGATAGTTTCATGGTCTTTTTCAAATTCTTCAATAAATTTGAATGCCTCATTTCTTTTTTCTTCTTCAATCAATTTATCTGCAGGTTTATCTTCAGAAAGGTCAATGTTTCCTATTAAATTTAAAACCATTGCCAAATCAGCACCGTCTGTAGATCCTTTAAATGTTGGAATTCCAAGTTCTTTTGTAATTTCTTTTGTTCCTTTTTTAATCAATCCAGGAACCAAAATCATGTCAATTTCATCCAATTGATTTGAAAAGTTATTTTTTACTTCCTTAATTATTTGTCTAGGAGTTAAAAATGCAGCAACCTGAGTATTGTCTGCAATATGAACTATTATATCTTGTTTTGAATCTGAAACTACTTCTTTGATTAAAGGATATGCCAACTCACCAGTGATTATTAAAACTTTCATGTTCTCCCCACACATTTTCTAATAATATATTATTAAATAATTATTATATTAACTCTTTGAAAATTAATTATCCAACAATAATAAGAATTGTTAAAAAACTTATAATAAATTCTAGAAAATATAATAAAGACATAAACTGATTTATTAAAAGGATAAACAAAAATCTAATTATTCATTCAAAATTAACCAACAAATTTACTTAAAAAATAATAAAATTACATAAAATTTATATATTTTAGAATTTATAATGATTATACATGATAAATATATGGAGGAAAAATTAATGATTGAAATTCGTTTTCATGGAAGAGGTGGACAAGGTTCCGTAACTGCTGCTGAAATCTTGGCTAAAGCAGCATTCAAAGACGGAAAATATGTTCAAGCTTTCCCATTTTTTGGAGTTGAACGTAGAGGAGCTCCAGTAATGGCTTTTACAAGAATTGATGATGAGCCAATCGATTTGAGATACCAAATCTATAACCCGGATTATGTTTTAGTTTTAGATGATGGTTTATTGAATGTAGTGGACGTATTTTCAGGAATTAAAGACAATACCGAAGTTATTATTAACACTACAGAATTTAAAGGCAGTGGAGAACACAAAGTATACGATATTGATGCAACTGGTATTGCACTTGATATGTTAGGACGTAATATTGTAAACACAATTATCCTAGGATATTTTGCTAAAAAAACCAATGTAGTAAGTATTGAATCTCTTGTAGAAGTGATTAGAGAAACCTTCCCTGGAAAAATTGGTGAATTGAATGCGGAAGCTACTCAAAAAGCTTACGAAATGGGGTAAAAAGGTGAGATGATGGTAAATATAGGATGTGTAATAACAACACCAGGAAGTAGTAAAAACAACAAAACTGGAAGCTGGAGAACATTCAAACCTATCTTGGATAAAGAAAAATGTATTGACTGTGACAATTGTATTGTATTTTGTCCAGATTCCAGCGTGAACAAACAACATGATATTGATTATGATTACTGTAAAGGATGTGGAATTTGTGCATATGAATGCCCATCCGATGCAATCGAAATGGTAAAAGAATAAAGAGAGTGATTTAATGATAAGAGAAGTAATGACCGCAAACAAAGCAGTTGCAGAAGCTGCAAGATTGGCTAAGCCACAAGTTATTCCTGTTTATCCAATTACTCCACAAACTACAATTTCAGAATATTTAGCACAATATGTTGCTGATGAAAAAATAGATGCTAAATATGTTAAAGTAGAATCAGAACACAGTGCAATAAGTGCTGCAGTTGGAGCAAGCGCTACTGGAGTAAGAGTATTTACAGCAACATCTTCACAAGGATTAATGTTAATGCACGAAATTTTATTTGCAGCAGCAGGTATGAGAACACCATTCGTATTGGCTGATGCAAACAGAGCAATTTCTGCACCATTAAATATTTGGAACGACCAACAAGATTCCATTGCACAAAGAGATGCAGGATGGTTACAAATATATGTTGAAAATGCACAGGAAGCATTGGACACTACTTTAATGGCATACAAGATTTCAGAAAATCCTAAAGTATTACTCCCATCAATGGTATGTTTAGATGGATTTATTTTAACCCATACAGTCGAACCTGTAGAAATTCCAGACCAAGAACCTGTAGATGAATTTTTACCTCCATACAATGCTCAACATGCATACCTTGATCCAAAAGACCCAATGTCCATTGGTAACTTAGCTGACCCTGATTATTATCTTGAAGCTAGACACGACATGCAAGTGGCAATGGAAAACTCACTTGAAGTAATTCAACAAACCTGTGATGAATTTGCAGAAATATTTGGAAGAAAATATGGTCTTGTTGAACCTTACAAAACTGAAGATGCTGAAATCATTTTAGTTGCTATGGGTTCACTTTGCAGTACCATCAGAGTTATTGTTGACCAGTTAAGAGAAAAAGGTGAAAAAGTAGGTTTACTTAAAATCAGGGCTTACAGACCTTTCCCAGTCGAAGCAATTGACGAAGCAGTTAAAAATTGTGAAAAATTAGCAGTGATTGATAAAAACGTAACCTTCGGTATTGGTGGAGCATTATACACCGACATTAAAGCAAAAATACACAAAGAAGCTTACGGATTTATTGCGGGTTTAGGTGGAAGAGACATTACACCTGATGCAATTTTGGAAGTTTATGAGAAAACTAAAAATGTGCCTGAAAAAGAAGTCACATGGATTGGACTTAAGGAGGAATAGATATGGTGGACATACCTGATAAAAATTTATTGGCACCTGGACACAGAGGATGTGCAGGTTGTGGAGCATCTATTGCAGTCAAATTAGCTTTAAATGCTTTAGGAGAAAATACTGTAGCTATTTCTGCTACCGGTTGTCTTGAAGTTATGACTACACCATACCCTGAAACTGCATGGGAAGTTCCATTTATTCACGTAGCATTTGAAAACTCCGGTGCTGTTGCATCCGGTGTTGAAAGTGCATTAAGAATTCAAGGAAAAGAAGATGTTAATGTAATCGCTTTCGGTGGTGACGGAGGAACTGTAGATATTGGTTTACAATCCCTTTCAGGAGCTATGGAAAGAGGACACAACATGACTTACATCTGTTATGATAATGAAGCATACATGAACACAGGTATCCAAAGAAGTGGTGCAACACCATTCGGTGCAACAACTACTACATCCCCTATGGGAAGCGCCAGTTTTGGTGAAGACAAACCTAAGAAAAACATGCCTATGATTATGGCAGCACATGGAATACCTTATGTTGCTACAGCATCAATAGCATTCCCTGAAGATTATGTTAAAAAAGTTAAAAAAGCTGCAGAAACTAAAGGTCCTGCATATATCCATTTACAACAACCATGTACAACAGGTTGGGGATTCTCTTCTGAGAAAACCATCGAAATGGGTAGATTAGCTGTTGAAACTGGATCTTGGATTTTATATGAAATCGTGGACGGCAAATTCGAAATCACTTACAGGCCTGAAGAACGTAAACCTGTAAAAGAATATTTAGCCCCACAAAAAAGATTCAGACACTTAAATGATGAAATAATTGATAAAATACAAAAATATGTCGATGCAGAGTGCGATGAACTAGGCTTATAGGAGGAAAAACAATGGAAAAAATTTCTGTAAATAGCAACTTATGTGATGGATGTCTCAATTGTGAAAGCATGTGCGCATCTGTTCACAGTGCTAGTAGAATAAAAATTATAGAACATCATTCTCTATTCTATTCCATTGTATGTCAACACTGTGAAAGTGCACCATGTATTAAAATCTGTCCAACCGATGCAATCAGCGACGAAAGTGTCGATACAGAGAAATGTATTGGTTGCGGATTATGTGTAATGGTTTGTCCATTCGGTGCAATGACTTTCCAAGCCAGCATTGCTGAAAAATGTGACCTCTGTGCTGACAGAGACGAAGGGCCTGCATGTATAAAAGCATGTACTAAAAGAGCTATTTCCGTTGTTGATCCAGCTAAAGTCAAAGCTAAGAATCAAGAAAAATTCTTGTCCAAAATGGCTGGATTATATGAACCGGAAGGCAAGAAAAGTGGCTTTGTCCATGTAATTACAAGTCAAGCAAGAGCAAGACTTGTTTTAGAAGAATAAAATAGATTATGTTAAATTCAGGAAATTGTACAAATTGTACAACCTGCGGAAGTTGTCAACAAACACCAAATGTTGACACTCCCAACTTATTTTGTATGCACTGCCAACCATCAGAAGCACCATGTCTAAAAGCTTGCAGTGAAGGAGCTATTGAAGTTTTAGGCGGCGCCATCACAATAAATGGTGAAAAATGCAATAAATGTGGAGACTGTGTTGAAGTTTGCCCAATTAATGTAATTAAAATTTAAATATCTTAAAATCAAAAAATAAGATTATAAAATTTACAAGGGTTTTATTTTGATTTCTAAAGATACAATTAAAGATACTGTTTATGAACTTTACAAAGAGGCAGTCATTGTTCTAGGTGAAGATGTTAAAAAATCACTTGAAGATGCTCTTAAAATAGAAGAACATGACCTTGCAAGATTAAATATTGAAGCTATCTTAAAAAATATTGAACTTGCAGAAGAAAAAGGAATTCCGATGTGTCAAGATACAGGTCTTCCAGTAGTTTTCGTAAAGTTAGGTAACGTTGAAGTTGAAGACTTGCGCGGCGGAATTGAAGAGGGAATAAAAAAGGCTACAAAAGAAATTCCAATTAGGCCAAACATCGTTGATCCTTTAACCCGTGAAAATACAAACATTAACGTTGGAGATTACATCCCGCCAATCGATATTGAACTTGTTGATGAAGATTATCTGGAAATAACCATATTGCCAAAAGGATTCGGTTCAGAAAACAATAATGCATTAAAAATGGCACTTCCTGCTGAGGGAATAGAAGGCGTGAAAGAATTTGTTGTCGAATCCGTTTTGAAAGCTAAAGGAAAACCATGCCCTCCAACTGTAATTGGAGTTGGAATCGGAGGAACTTCCGATTTATGCCTAAAATTAGGTAAAAAAGCATTGCTTGGAAAAGTAGGCGAAAGAAATCCAGACCCACAATTGGCCAAATTGGAACAGGAAATTTTAGATGAAATTAATGCGTCAGGAATCGGTCCAATGGGACTTGGTGGAAAAACAACAACATTAGATGTGAAAATCCTAAAAGCACATACCCATACTGCAGGCCTTCCAGTAGGAGTTTGCGTCCAATGTTGGGCAGACAGACATGCCACAGGAAGAATATATGACGAATAATCATATTTCCTAATTTTTTTAAAAAAAAAAAGTTATCTGAAAGATCTTGGAGTGGTTGACCTTGGAATATTTTCATGAAACTCAATTGAAACATCCATAATCTCAACTGAAATGTCTCCCATTCTTTCAAACGCTTTTACAACCCTAAATAGATAAATGAAATAGTTTGAACGCTCTTTTTCATCAAATGAACTTTCAGCCATTTGAGTTGCAATCAAATTAATTGCCTTTGATTGGAGAATGTGTATAGAATCTTCCAGCTCCATCAAATCATCTTTTAACTCTGTTTTTCCTTCGATAAATGATTTCATAGCTAATCGAATCATCTTTTGAGCAGTTTTATACATCTTTTTTAATTTTTTAAGAATATTTTCATCAATTTCATAAACATCATTAATAACAAATTTTGCAATATGACCGCAGTAATCTCCAATCCTTTCCAAATCGTATGCTACTTCATTATAAAGCATTGATTTTGAAAATTCGGAATGTTTATCAATACTAACAATGGTTTCAACAGATGTTCTAATTTTTTCAACCATAGTGTTAGTAGCATAATCCATTTCCAAAGCGCGATTGGCTTTTTCCTCATCATATTCCAGAACTGCATTGAAAGACTCTTCAAGTTGGGAATGGACATGCTTGGCCATATTATTCAACATATCATTAATCAAAACATTTCCGGAAGTTTCTTTTGGACTTATATAATCATTCAAAGATTCAGCTATTCTTTCATAACCTTTCAAATCAATCATGTATGCTCTTTTAACTGTACCATCCTTAACAAGAGGCTGTAACAATTTAGTAACATATCTGCGAGTGATACCCAATTGTTCGGCTATTTCTTCTTGAGTAGCTGGATTTTCGTATAAAATAAGATCCAATATCTCCTTCAAAGTTTGGTCCTTTTTACTCATGTTATCCCCTATTTCTTATATTCATCAAGCAAATCATTTGATTCGAATTGTATGTTTTTTGAAGACTTGTTAATTCCTGACTCTGTTTGAGTAGCATTTTCGTTATTGGAAACCTTATTTACTTTAGGTTTAAAGGAATGGCCCTTATTTTCAACCAATTTTTCTTCAAAATCTTTAATTCTGGATTTATGAGCGGTTCTTTTGTGAACATATTCATCTACTTTTGGTGAAATTTTCCTTTTGAATGTAGTGCTCTCTGTTTGAGGATTTTTTCTAACATGCACAACTCTTCTGTGAGTTGGTTCTACATCATTTTCAAAATATTTGCTATATTTCTCCTCAAAACTTCCGTCATTTATGCTGTCTGCATATTTTTTAGAATTATTATCTGATTCCCTGGCGGACATTAAAATTCTGACAATTACAAATACGAGCAGAATGAATGCAATAACAGCTATTGGAAAATCAAAAACTGCGAATATCGGGTGATACAAATCAGTGATTTGATTTCCCATATCTACAAAACCTCTTGCCAAAAATACTATACCTATTGCAGCTATAATCACCCCATGAACCTTTTTAACATTTTCAGGTTTCAATACCAATGGGTAAACACTTATGACTATTAAAGCTAGACCTAAAATCCTGTATAGATTATTATTAGCAAAATCTTGAAGGGAGAGATAAGCATTCAGGAAGGTACTCGGTAGAATTCCAAATTCGGCTAAAAATGAACATATCAACAATAGCTGAATAAGAGAAATAACTATAAGTGGAAATACATAAGCTACATCCCATTCGAAATCATGTTTAATTTTTACATCAGACACTGGTTTTTCCAATGCTTCAGAAAGCATGTTGTAAAGAACGGATGATATAACTGAACCTATTACAGTACCCGCAACTCCCAAAACGGAAGTCAATACTGCTACAAATGCTGAAATTAAGCCAACTAATATTAACTTAGAATAATTCATATATTCCCACCTCAATAGAATTTATTTAAAAAATTTAATTTTTTTCTTAAATAAATTTATCTTTTCAAATATTTAAAGTATTGTAAATTCTTATGAAAACCTTGAATAACAAGGAATTTTAATTAAAAATCAACTAATTACCAATTATATACTAATTAACCTACAATTAAACTGATAACAGAATATTGAATGTTGAAAATCAATTATTAAAATTTTTATAATGATTTTGAAAAATAAATTTTTAAAAAAAATATAGAGATAAACAAGCTTTAGGGGGGATTCGAACCCCCGACTTCCACCTTACCAAGGTGGCGCTCTACCGGCTGAGCCACTAAAGCATTATCGAGAAAATAAATATAAAATAGTGCAAGGGAAGGGATTCGAACCCTCGAAGGCCTATACCAGAGGATCTTAAGTCCTCCCCCTTTGGCCGCTCGGGCACCCTTGCATACAATATTGATATTATCCTTCATAGTATATAAACGTTATGGTAAATTCCTAAAATTTAGACCAAAGCATTGTTAATTGAATACAACCATAATGAAACTGAAGTCAATATTAATATTAATATAAGCCAGATTACCAAAAATAGCTTTTTAGGGTCAGATTCACCTTTAGTAATGTATTTTTCACCTTCAACATCACTGGATCTCTCACGAGTATTTTTATAGAAATCATCATTTCTCAAATAATTGTAAAACATTCTTGTGATAAGATAAAATATGAAAAACATGACAAGGCCTATTATAGGAAGCAACCCTCCTTTCAAAAACATTACTGAAATCGCTGAAAACAGAAGGCCTAAAAATACAAAAAATAATCCGGATAAAATTATTGAAACAGTCTTGTTAAAAATCATAGATTCACCATTAATTTGCAAACATTGAAATTTAGGAATGCCTAATTAATTATTTACTAAAAAACTATATAAATCTTAAGATAATTATATTTAATTATATTTTTTTAATAAATTTTAATTGGTGTATTAATTGAAAGTTGACATGGAAGAGTGTGGAGTTTGTGAAGATTGTATTGATGTGTGTGTAGAAGAAGCCATTACAAGAAGAGCATACACCATAATCATCGACCCTAATAAATGCGATAACTGTGGAGAATGCGTTGACGTTTGCCCTGTTGGAGCCATATACGAAGAATAACGATTTATATGAAGATAAAATTTACATTAGTTGATTATATTATAATTATATTGGTAATATGTGCAGTCATATTTGCATTTATACATATAACAACTGATGACTCCTCAAATATCCGAAAAACTGCTTTTGATTCATCAACAATAAACAAATTACCTGAAACTTACCTAAATTATTACAAAGACGGACATATAGTTAAAGCTACAATCGAAGGTTTCAACTCAACAAACGGCAATAAGACAACATTAAACGGCACTGTAAAATGGGTAGATGAAGGAAGCACTGTTAGAGTTCTTATTGAATCAAATAACAAGACATATCTTGCAGGATTATATAAAAATGTTCCTAATGCAGATATCTATATTGACAAGATATCCATAGAAACTGACGGCAGCGTTTACGACAATCTAACAGAATTCAGTGTTAATGCCAAAAATATTACCTCATTAAACGATTTAAGAAAGAACATAACCAATGCCAATTATGATATTTCAACAACAATTGCAACAAATCCTATTAACAACGGCAAAATGCAGGAACTTGAAAATGTAATCAGCATGCACAGTAAACGATTGGCCATTAAAACCACCAACACCGAATTTGAAAATCAGTTGATTATAACAAAAGCTGATAAGCAAACTTTGGATGATGGAAACAGTGTTTTAGGAAACGTAAGTGGCGTTACTGAAAAAATTACTATCAGAATCTATAATTGCAGCGACAGTGATATGCAAAATATTAAAAATAACTATGATGTTACAAATATTCGAAATTTTTAAGTTGTGTAAACCATGAGTGTGATTTATTCTACTTTAACTTCACTGATAAATAAAGTAAGTGATGAATTTCGCAAATCTTTTTTATTTACAATCATCTTTACCATTTTAGGATTTATTGAAGGCCAGTGGGTAAACAGCTTTTTTAAAAAATTATACCCTAGTGAAAACTTTTTAAATTTCTTAAATAAAAACAGAATACTTAAAAACCACATTTTCAATCCTTTAATAGTGCTTTTTATCTTTGCAATATTTCTATTGCTTGCTTTAAATTCCGTTTCGACCAGCCTGGCCATAACATTAATGTTGGCTTTCGCAGGATTTTTTATTGGATCTGCTGTAATTCCAAGATATTTTTTAAATGACACAAGAAATATTCTGGAATTTAAAAGAAGAGATATGTATTCTATCGGATTTTGTTTGATACTTATCAGCATAGTATTTTTCTTTGTAAGCATAGCTTCTGTAGGAGGAATACCACTTTTAAAACCATCAATTAGATATCTCTTAAAGCCCATATTAACCATGCCAGTATTTTTAATCATTCCAGGAACCTGTCTTGTTGCAAGCTCATATCTGAAAGATTATCAGGATGAAAAAATCACCCGTTCACAGGCAAGATTCAGATTCATTTTTTTGCTCGCCATGGACTGTGCATTATTATTGCTTCTAGGTTATAGGACACCACTACTTGCAGCATTTCTTGTCATAATTATCATAGGTTTCTATGGAAATATTGTTTCTCTTTGGGAAGTTGTAATTGGAGCATTAGTTGGTGTAGGTGCAATAATAGGAATAGGTTATTTTCGTTCACTTGGAGAGCTGACAATAACCTCATCAACCAGCCCGATATATAGCCTGCAGACAAGAGCGGACTTTACACTTCACGTGTTGAATTTGCTTGACTTTATTGGAGGAAACTTTGGCGTGACCCATGGCCACATGCTTGCCAGTTCAATTCCTGGAAGTGATTTGGGGCCAAGGATGATGGTTGGAAAGCTTATTGCATGGAGAACCGAAGTGACAATCACACCAACATTAATCGGGCAAATGGTGGTTGATTTTGGAAAGGTTGGAGTCTTTGTTGAGATGACAATCCTAGGTTTCATTTTAGGCATAGGATTTAAACTAATGCAGAAAACCAAAAATTACTTCTATATCGGAATTTACTCACTGATTTTAACATACACAATTTTAGGTGTAGAAACCGGACTTCTCGACATTCAAGTCATAGTATACTTTGCAATTGCAATTCTCATTTATTTAATTAATATCAAAAGAAGCCACATCTAATCTTTTTTTAGGTTTTCATTATTACTATTTTTAAAAGATAATACAAAAAAGTATTACTTTAATAACATTTATATATTAAAATTCAGTTTAAATATTTAATGTCAAGAGATGAACAGGATTTATTAACCATTAAACTTAATAAAAATCCCAATTAACTTGATATTACTAAAAAAAAGAATGAATAATACTTTTTAGTAATACTTGGTTTATAAACCAAATAAAAAAAAGTATTACTTTTGGAAATAATGGAGGAATTTAATTGCATATACCAGACGGATTTATACCTATTTCACAATGTATAGTATACTATGTAATTTTAATAGTTGCTCTATACTTCTCCGTAAAATGGGCAAGATCCAATTTAGACGAAAAACGCATACCTCTTTTAGCAGTACTTGCAGCAGGTATTTTTGCAATCATGTCCATGAACATGCCAATTCCATTCGGTACAAGTGGTCACATGGTTGGTGGAGCATTAGTAGCAATAGTATTTTTAGCTCCGGAAGCTGCTGTATTAGTATTTACAGTGGTTTTACTCATCCAAGCATTAATATTCGGTGATGGAGGAATTACTGCTTTAGGAGCAAATGTATTGAACATGGCAATCATTGGAGGTTTTGTTGGATTATACACCTTCAAAGGATTAAACGGAGCTATAGGAAAATACCCTGCAGCAGGTGTTGGAGCATGGCTTGCAACAGTAATTGCAGCTTTAGCATGTGCTATTGAAATGGGTATTGCAGGAACATTCCCAATGAATATCGGTATCCCATCAATGGTATTATACCATGTATTTATTGGAATAATCGAAGCAGTATTAACAGTTATTGTTCTTGCTGCATTAGACAAATTCAGACCAGACCTACTTGCATGGAATCAAGGAGATGCATAAAATGGATAAAAAAGACAAGACATTAATAGCTGTTGCAGTTGTAATTTGTGTTATAATCTGTGTCCTTTCACCATACATCGCATCTGGTGACCCTGACGGATTAGAAAAATCAGCTGAAGACTCAGGTCTTGATGAAGATTTCTCAGTTGAAGACATAAAAGGCATACCTGAAGCGGTACTGCCGGATTATGCATTTGCAAACGATCCGGATAACCAAGCACTGCAAATAGTGGCTCTGGTAATAGGTGTAGTGATAACCTTAGGCGTAGGATACGGGGTTGCATACATCGTTAAAAAGAATAGAAGTTAAATTTTTTAATTTCTATAATTTTTTCTTTTTTTAAAAGTAATTGAAAATTACTCAAAAAGACATAACCAAATAATAATATAAGATGAATTTTTAATATTTAACTAGTGAATCCATATGGTTGATATAACACAGATAATGAGGTTTGATGATTTAGCCTCAAAAAACAGCCCCATACATAATTTGGAAGGGCGCATAAAGTTAATTTCCACTATTTTTATCATATTAACTTGCGTTATCTCAAAAGAACTGTTTATTCCAATAATACTTGAAATATTCTTATTGGTTATACTCAAGCTTGCCAAACTGTCATATTGGGATTCTGCAAAGAGGCTTTTAATGCTGCTTCCATTTGGTGGAGCAATCATAATTTTCCAACCATTCGTCCAACCAGGAAATGTAATTTGGAGCTATTCATGGCTGACCATTACCGATGTCGGTATCAATTGGGCAATACTGCTTTTGGCCCGTATGATTGTATCCCTAACAGCAATCATTATCTATTCATCAACTACACCACTTCAAGAGATGGCAAGTTCATTTAGAAAATTAAAAATGCCAAGAGACTTGGCAATGATACTTTCCATTATGGTGAGATTCCTCTTTTTATTTGTTGATGAACTCGCAGCAATCAGAAAAAGCCAAAAGTCAAGAAATTTCAATATCCATTCCAACAACACCCCCTACAAATGGAGAGTCAAACAGGTAGGTTATACCATCGGAATGATGTTTTTAAAATCATATGAACAGGGAGAACGTGTTCACAAAAGTATGGTGAGTCGTGGTTTTTCAGATGCGTCTGAAATGTTCGATGAAAAAAAATCTCCCGAAAAAAGCGATTACATATACCTGCTTTCAATAATCATCATAGCAATAATACTTGAAATCATCATAATTAAATATTCAGGACAGTTAGGTTATATTGGACAAAATTTAGCAATTAATTAGGTGTTTACATGGAACAAATTCATTTAGAGACAAAAAATTTATCATTTACATATCCGGATGGAACTGAAGCTTTAAAAAATGTCAATATCCAAATAAAAAAAGGTGAAAAGATAGCCATTATGGGACCTAACGGTGCAGGAAAATCAACATTATTCTCCCACTTTAACGGTTTGACAGAACCTACATCAGGACATATTGAAGTAGATGGTGAAAAAATTGTTTATGAAAGGGAAGAGCTGCTTAAAGTAAGGCAAAAAGTAGGAATAGTATTCCAGGATCCTAACGACCAATTATTTGCACCGACCGTGAAAGAGGATGTTGCATTCGGACCTATGAATTTAGGTCTTGAATATGATGAAGTGAAACGAAGAATCGAAGAGTCTCTTGAAATGGTCGGAATGACCGGATTTGAAGATAAAACTCCTCATCACTTAAGTGGAGGGCAGCAGAAAAGAGTTGCAATTGCCGGAATCATTGCCATGAGACCTGAAATAATGATACTTGATGAACCAACTGCAGGACTTGATCCGGAAGGTGTTGACAAAGTATTGGACATTTTAAACAATCTAAACAATGAAGGAATAAGCATAGTAATTTCCTCCCACGACATAGAAATGGTAAATCACTTTGCAGATAAGATATTTGTCCTGTATTCAGGTGAAATAATTGCCGAAGGAGATAAACACCAGATATTTTCCGATAAGGAACTGTTAAAAAAAGCTCATTTAAAAGCACCGATAACAACTGAAATATTATATAAACTGAAAGAAAGAGGACTGGATGTTGATACTGAAAAAATAAGTGTTGATGAGACAGTCGAAGAAATTTTAAAAATAAAAAAAGGTTAATTTGTTGATTTTCTTCTTTTAAACCTTTCTTTTAATTTTACTATAAACTCAAATTCTTCTTCAAGTTCGGGGTGATTGCCAAATCCACAGTTCGGACAATGAACCTGATTGCAACCACTATGTTTACCACAATTAAAACATCCACGGTTTTCCACTGCTTTTTCATCAAATTCAAAACCGCACATACGACATTTCATAATAAACACCGCCAAAAAAAAATAATTAAAAAAAAATAATGAAAAGATTGAAGTTATTCCACTTCAATATTTCCAGCTTCTTCTTTACGAAGACAAATGTCATATCCTTTTACACTCATTTCGATTGGATCACCTAAGGTAGCTACTTTTTTAACAGTGATTTTTGCACCTTTAATGAAACCCATACCTAACAAGTGTCTTCTTAAACCTACATCACCAGTTTCGTGGTATTTTACCAAAGTAACTGTTTCGCCAGGTTTTACATCTTTTAATGTTTTCATCATATCACCAATGTAAACTTAAAACAAAATATTTAGGTACACTTAATTTTGTAAAAACTAATATATAAATATTTAGTTATGACTAAAAAATTAAAGATAATGATAATAAAATTATCCCATCTAAACAATTTTTCAGTTCAGAATATTCTTGAATCTATCCAAATCCTGCCAATAGACCTACATTGTAGATTAAGAAAGCTACAATATATGCTGTTACCAATGTAATAGCACACATAATTAACGGCCATCTCCAACTGTTGGTCTCCTGTTTGATTGCACCAATAGCAGCGAAACAAGGTACATACAATAGACAAAATGCCATGAATGAGTATGCAGATAATGGAGTGAATAAATCATGTACCAAAGCTATTGTTCCTTCTTCGTCATCTTCTTCAAGTCCACCTAATGTGGTGAAAGTGGATACTACAACTTCTTTAGCAACCAAACCAGTTAAAATAGCAATACCTGCTTGCCATGTGGAAAACCCTAGTGGGGCGAATACAGGTGCAATTGCAGAACCTATCATACCAAGAACACTTTCTTGTGATCCATATTCGACACCGAATGGGACTGAACTTAAAATCCAGATTATAATAGCTGAACCGAGAATAATAGTACCAGCTTTTCTTAAAAATCCTTTGGTTTTCTCCCAGGTGTGCAACAATACTCCTTTCAGAGATGGAACCTTATATGTTGGAAGTTCCATAACAAACGGAGCAGACATTCCTTTAAACATAGTCCTTTTAAGTATTCCCGCAACAATAAGTGCTACAACAATACCTAGTAAATAGATAGATAATAAGATTATACTTTTATTTGCAACAAAGAATGCGCCAATAAATATTGAATAAATAGGCAATCTTGCAGTACATGACATGAATGGAATAAGCATCATTGAAAGCAAACGGTCAGATTCATTTTCCATAGTCCTGGTTGCCATAACTGCAGGCACTCCACAACCAAATCCTAAAATCATAGGAATGAAAGCTTTTCCATGAAGACCCACAATTGAGTGCATAACTTTATCTAAAGTGAAAGCAGCTCTTGCCAAGTAACCGCTGTCTTCCAATATGCTCAAGAACAAGAACATAAGAATAATTTGCGGCAAGAACACAATTACTCCACCTACACCACCAATAATTCCGTCTTGGAGAAAAGAACCCAATATTTCATTTCCGACAGCACCAGCTAAATATTCACCAAACCATGCAAACCATTCATCAATAAAATCACAAAACGGAGTTGCGATTGTGAATGTCAAATGGAATAATAAAAACATTACGAAGATAAATATGAATGGGGCTAAAAACCTATTAGTTACAATTCTATCTATTTTATCAGTAGTAGTTTCTTTTTCAACATCGGGTCTTTTAACAGCTTCCGCCATTAATCCATTAATATATGCATACCTTGCATTTGCTACAACTTCTTCTGCACCCGCATCATACAAATCATGAAGGTGTCCTGCAACTTTATCAGCTTCAGCCATGATTGCAGAACTTTGAGAAGATTTCTGAACTTTTTCAATTACAATAGAGTCTCTTTCCAATAACTTTATAGCAGTCCAAACAGAAGGAACATCCAATAAGTTACTATCCTTTTCAATTAATGATTGTAAATCACCTAAATGTTCTTTTAATTCATCACCATAGGACAATTTTGCACTGGAATCAATTGGATTTGATGCTTGTTTTTCCACAGTTGTCAATAATTCTTCAAATCCATCCCCATCTTTAGCACTGATTTCAATGACGGGAAATCCTAAAAGTTCACTCATCAACGGTATATCAATGATATGATCTTTTTTCTTTGCAAAATCATTCATGTTAAGCGCCATTACCATATTTGCGCCCAGTTCCATCATTTGAACTGTTAAATATAAATTACGTTCCAAATTGGCAGCGTCAACTACATTAATAATCACATCAGAGTCATCATCTACAATGAAATCCCTTGAAACGATTTCTTCCATAGAATGAGCACTTAATGCATAATTACCAGGCAAATCGATAACATCATATTCGTAGCTGCCATGTTTGAAGTGACCTTCTGCTCTTTCAACAGTTTTTCCAGGCCAGTTTCCTACATGTTGACGCATACCAGTTAATCGATTGAAGACAGTAGTTTTACCCACATTCGGGTTTCCTGCCAATCCTACAATTAATTCTGTCATTAACCATTCTCCCGTTTAATTAACTTATATAAATAATATTCTATCTTTCAAATATTATTTCATACTAAAAAAATTTTTTTAGTTTAAGTCTTCTAATCCATAAAAAAAAAATTAGGTTAACCTAAACATATATTTCTATGAATGTTATGCTATTTAAATATTTAGGCATGCCAAAGAAAAAACCAAACTATTTATATTAAAAAGAATTATAAGAATATTAAAAAAGCATTTACTGATATAGTTTACTAGGTTGATATGATGAGTGATGCCGTTGAACAAGCACAGATATATATAGAAAAAGAAGATTATAAACAAGCCCTAAAATTAGCCAGAAAAAGACATGGAAAAGATGATATTGAAGAATATATTGCAATTTTAGACTTATTAATCGATGAGGAATACCTTCCTGCACTTGAAGAAAAGGGAATGTACTACCAATACTATGATGAAAATCATGACAATGGAGATTACGGCGAGAAATATTTCGATGAATATTTAGAAAAGCAACCTAGGTCAATTAATGCAATATGTGACAAGGCATTATCCAGATTCAACAAGGGAAAAGTCGATGAGGCGATTGAATACATGGATAAGGCTTATGACAAATACAAATCCTATGCCAAAATTGAAAAGCCTAGAATCAGCAAGAACGAAGTTTTAATGGGAAAGATAGAACTGTTAATTCAAGCCAAAAGGTATGATGATGCATTAGCCTACCTAAACAAATATGAAACATTGACAAACGGCAATGAAAAATCTGATTTATACAAAGGGGTTGCGCTTCAAAAAAATGGAAAAAATGAAGAGGCAATCAAATACCTAGACAGATCATTGGGAAGCGAAGACACAATCATGGCACTCAATGCAAAAGGGGATGCCCTTTATGAGCTTAAAAGATATGATGATGCTCTGAAAGCATATAATTCATGTATACAAAAAGAAAGCAGTATTAAAGATGATGATTTGGATTTGATTACTAATTTCAATTATAAAGCGGCATTCTGCTGTGTTAAACTTGGAAAGGATGACGAAGCCATCAAATACTTGAATAAAACCATCAACTTCTTAAATGAAAAGGGCAGGCTTCCAAATGATATTGAAAAAATCTACCGGAAATGTTCCTTTGAAAAAGAAAGAATAATGAAAACCGGAAAGGTAAAAGATAAGGAGTTTGGACAAACAAAATTCATGCCTATGAAAACTTCAATTATAATTTTAATAATTATATTAATTTTATATGGAATTTTAAGATTGTTTGGCTATGGAAATTAATTTTAACCATTTTTTGAAAATATCTTTTAAAAAAATTTAGGTATGCCTAAAAAAATAGAAAGCTTTAAATACTATAAAATCAAACTTTAATACAAGTGACATGAATTTAGGTAAAACTAAATGTTCACTTAACAAAACATATTATTAGTCAAAAAAATAATAATACAATCTCCAAAAATATAGAATAAAATATTGAATTAGCTTTTCTCAATTTTCTAATTCAATATTAATGGAAAATTCTTCTGCCAAAAATTTTCCAAAAAGAAACACGATTGGTGTTTAAACTCCTCCATATACTTAAACACCAATTCATCCCTTTTTTTAATACTAATTTAGACTTTAATATCCTTCACCGTCATAATTTGAAGGATCATCATAGATTTCTTCATCCCAGTAATTATCTTCAATATAATCATCCATTTTTTGGTTTAAACCCCAATTATGATTATCATAATAATTATAAGCATCAAAACTAGGTCTGGATGTTGGTACATTAACGTCCTGAGATGAAAAAGCTGAACTGTACTTTTTATCCCCGTCAAATTTTACTTGGACATTATACCATCCTGCATCATATTTTATGCGAAGAAATTTGCTATAGGACTTATATTTCCATTCATAATGACCACTGGAATCAGTGATTGTATAATTGATTTTTCCATTGGTATTGATTTCCCTGCCACGGTCATCAACAAGCTTAATTAAAATAACTCCCTTGCCGTTAAGCCATTTGTCAGTAGATATTTTTACATTAACATTTTCTTTTGCAAAGGCTGGACCTGTAAGCAACACAAAGCCAACACAGACAATTGCAAAAATGATGATGATTTTTTTGTTCATGGTTGCACCTCAATAGTTCATTGTGTATAATATGTTACAAATACTATTTAAATATTAATTCAGATATTAATTAATAAGGAGATATTATTATGATAGAATATGATGAGATTATTGAAGATTCTCCATTATTAGTAAATCATGTGATTACATTGATGAAAACCCATGACTTTTACATCAATAAACACATCAAAAGCGAAACGGAGATACTTCCCAGCCAATATTACATGCTGCTATTTTTATATTATGAAATGGGTACAAACCAATCAGACATTGCAAAGGCATGTCTGATGGACAGAAGCGGAGTTTCAAGGGCATTTAAAGATTTTGAGGAAAAAGGATTGATCACTAGAGAAATTGATGAATATAACAAAAGAGCATATAAGATTACTTTAACCAAAAAGGGAATTGAAACATCAGAATTTTTATTGGAAAAAGAAAAAGAATGGGACGATATGATTTGTGAAGAATTGGATATCCCCCGTGAAGATTTGCTGAAACTTCTAACCAGAGTATCACTAAAGTCCCTTGAATTCAACAGGAATCAATTCTAATCGACTTCCATTCCAGAAAAATAACTATCATAATATGCTCTATGTCTTTTAAATGATTTGAAAGATACACATAATACCATCCCTTTTATTTTCATTATTTTCCACATAATCACCTAACTTTTTGTTTTTGCTCCAATATGCACAAATGCTTTTTTAATGAAAACGAGTTTGCAAAACTACAACAATTCTTCAATTGAATAAATATTTCCAAACAACTCCAATTTTTCAAAATAAAGCAAATATTACTTAATTACTTCAACAAAGTATAAATTAAAGTTAAAACAATTAATAGCTATGATTGAATTAGTAATAGCTTGTTTTATAGGCATATTGATTGGAACAACAACAGGAATGATACCTGGAATACATGTTAACACTGCCGGAGCAATATTGTTCGCATCTTCAAGTTTTCTGTTGACATTCCTATCACCGGAATTTCTATGTGTCCTGATGGTTGCAATGTCAATAGCCCATGCACTGATTGAATTTGTACCGTCAATGCTTTTGGGAGTGCCACAGGAGGGAACCGCAACATCAATACTACCAGGACACAGAATGGTTCTGCAGGGAAGGTCCAAAGAGGTCATAAGAATAGTGTCAGTCGGAGGATTTGGAGCAATCATAGTTACAATATTGATGATGCCAATCTTTGCAGTTGCACTTCCAATAATGCATGATTTGACAAAACCATTTACATGGATTATCCTGCTTGCTGCATCCGTTTATTTGACTTACAGCATGACAAATTCCATGAGGGATTTTTTATGGTCCCTTCTTCTTTTCATCCTTTCGGGAATCTTGGGCTGGATTATCTTTCAAACCCCAATTTCATCAGGAGTGTCTCTAATGTGCACATTTTCAGGTCTTTTTGGAATAAGCACAATATTATTCAGCCTTAATGATTCATCAACAATACCACATCAGAACAAATTTTATGAGCTTAATCTGGATTTGGGGAAATATAAAAGCATTTTTGCAGGAGGAATAACCGGGGCGATTCTTGGTTTTCTTCCGGGATTCGGACCTGCACAGGGAACCGTGATAGCACAGGCTGCAAGCGGCACAAATGACAATGATGACGACGATACTGTCAATTTTTTACTTGCAACATCTGGACTGAATGTTTCGGATTGTCTTTTTTCATTGATTGCAATCTATATCATCGGAAATCCCCGAAGCGGAATTGCCGTATACATGTCATATCTAATCTCTGAGATGACACTGAACCATTTGATGATTTTTATCTTTGCATCATTGATAGCAGTGTCCGTTTCATTGGTGTTGTCTTTAAAATTAGGAGATTCATTTTCCAGGCTGATGGGTGGTGTTGATTACAAGAAATTGTCCATTGGAGTAATATTGCTTCAGATATTAATATTATACATATTCATTTTTTATTATCAAGCTCCTGTTTTTTATATGACTCTGGCTTTGATTACTTCAACCGCCATGGGAATGCTTCCCCACTACATTGGAGTTGGAAAATCCCATTTGATGGGAATACTGATTGTTCCAGCAATCGTCATTTATATGCAAATGTTTATTTAGGTTAAATTATGAAAAACAAATTAATTAACAATATTTACGAATATATAAAAATATGGAGAATGAAAATGAGCGAATATGAAATCATTCTTGAAGAGGCATATTCAAAAAAATTAGGTATGGGTTCAACTGCAAAAAAAATATTTCAAGAAATCAATAACAAACCAGAAGCAATATTGAATTTTAAAAATATTGAGTTTATGAGCAGATCATTTGCACAAGAATACGTATTTCAAAAACATAACTGCAATACAAAAATAACTGAAGTAAATATGTCTGAATCAATTAAACAACTATTATATATTGTATCTGAAGATTTTGAAAAAACTTGTTTGAGATAGTAGATAATCAACACACCATCTGTTATTTTCATTATTTCTAAAATATAAGCATCTACACATCACCAACTTAAAAAACCACATTTTAAACATCCAAAATCATGAATGATTAATTGAAGTTATCCCCAATTAATTTCTAATTGTCTTTTAATGAAACCAATATTTTCCAAATTAATGTTTTGAACATTACTATTTTAAATAAGTAATTAATCAACCATCCCCCTCAATTTTAACATTACAAAAACATTTTTATATTCATCAAAAACAAAATTTTTAAACATAAAGGAGATAAAAAAAAAAACATGAAATACAAAAGCATAATATTGATTCTTTCTATTTTTATCCTAATCAGCATTGCCAGTGTAAGCGCTGGTGAAGTTGACGATAAAGTAATGATGAGTGATTAAAATCCAGAAATAGAATCAACATCTATAGAAAAGGATTTGAAAACAACGGATGACAATCAAGTACTAAGCAAAACAAATAATGATGAAATACAAAGTGTAAAAGATAATGAAATTACAGGTGCCGATGTTGATCCAAATACAAACGCTACATTCGATGATTTGAAAAAAGAGATTGGTGAAGGAGGAAATATCACACTGAAACATAAATTCTATAATTACAATGGCACAGGTCAAGAACTAGAGTTTATTAATCTAGGTGTTCCTAATAGTGTTATTGATGGTAACGGTACTGTTATTGATATGAATGGATTAGATACTCAGGTATTCCACATAGAAAGTAACAATATAACCGTTAAAAATCTGACTATTAAAAATGCATGCCGTGATACAGAGGGTCTTGCTTTTTATGTTAATGGCAACGATGCTAAAATTTTAGATTGTAATTTTATTGATAACAATGGACAATTGAAGGGTCTAATTTACTTTGAAGAGAATATCAATGGCGCTGTGACAAATTGTACTTTTATCAATAACAAAGGAGACCAATATAGCTGGGGTGGTGCTATTTACAATACAAATGGTAATGTTGCTGTGACAAATTGTTATTTTAGCGGCAATTCTGCTGGGGAAGGTTCTGATATCTATTCAGAAGCCTATCCCGTTACTGCAGACACATGTATCTTCACAGATACTGGCACAACTTACAATGTGCAGATTGTTCCTCCCGCATTGAATGTGGATGATTTCGAAGCACTCAATAATTCCGGTGAAAAATTAACATTTGACTTAAAAACAAACAGCAGCATGCCTGTCGACAATGGAAATATCTCAATAAGCGTATATGATGAAAACAATGACAGCTTAATTGGAGAATACAGCTGTTTAAGCAGTGAAGGATGGGTAGTGAATTTGCCGGTCGGCTCCTATTACGCTATTTTCAATACTGAATATGCTGGATTTGAATCAATCAACAGAACCATAACAGTAATTCCAAACACAGAATACTATATTAATGTAACTCCGGTGACAACCAGCAACAAGACTGTCACAATCTCTGCAAAATCCAATATCCCTACTGACCTCATTGGGGGCAGATTAGTGTTTATCCTGCCAAACGGTGAGGAAATCAACGGAACATACGATTCCAACGGAACCTGGATGATCATGCACACATTTGATAAATACGGAACTTACGAAATCAATGCAACATATACTAATTTTAAAATAATGACTGTCAACAGCGCAACCATAACAATTAGAAAAACCAATTCAACTATTCATCTTGATGATATTATTTTAGATTATCCTGAATCTGAAACCGTTACTGTAGCAACTGAAGGCGCAACAAGCATCACCGATAAGATTGACGATAAATCTGTTAGTGTTGTTGATAATTTTACAATTCAAATTTCAGATTTGGATGCCGGCAACTACACTTTAGCAGTGACAACAATACCTGATGAAACCCACCTCTCCGTAACTAAAACAGTGACAATTACTGTTAATAAGGCATCAGTGAAAATTGTTGCAAGTGATTTGGAACTAAACTTAGATGACAAATCCAAAGTCAGTTATGCATTGGAACCTGAAGAAGCTACTGGACGAATTTATTTTATAAGCGATAACCCAGAGGTTGCCAATGTCGCATCTGACGGAAACATCACTGCACTTTCAGCAGGCACAGCAAACATTACAATCACATTCGAAGGGAATATAAACTACGAAAAAACCACCAAAACCATAAAAATCAAAGTGAACAAGGCCAATTCAACCTTAATCATCCCATCACAAGAATTGGAATACAAGCCTTCCTTAAACATCACCGTAGATGCAACAGGCGCTACCGGAATTATCGCAAAAATCGATGGCAAAGACGCTAAAACTGATGGATTTACAATAGAAATTCCAGTGGATGCTGGAATCTACACCTTAAACGTGACAACAATACCAGATAAAAACCATAACCCAGTAACTAAAACAGCCAACATTACTATCAATAAGTAGATACTAACATTGGTGCAAATGATTTGGAACTGGCATTTGGAGATAAAACCAAACTCGTTTATGTATTGATGCCCGAATACGCTGAAGGAAACATAACCTTTTCAAGCAACAATCCAAGCGTTGCCAATGTCACTACCCTTGGCGAAGTCACTGCACTTTCAATCGGTACAGCAAACATTACAATCACATTCAAAGGAAATAAAAACTACGAAAAAACCACCAAAACCATAAAAATCAAAGTGAACAAGGCCAATTCAATCGTAAACATCGGATCATCAGTATTGGATTATGGAAATTCCCTAAACATCACTGCAGATACAACAGGAGCCAAAGGAATTACCGCAAAACTAGATGGTAAAGATGCAAAAGTTAACGGATACACAATAGAAATTCCGGTATTGAATGCAGGCAGCCACACTTTAACAGTAACAACAATACCTGAGGAAAACTACAATGCAGTCACCGAAAACGCTACAATAACTGTCAGGAAACTAAATTCAACATTAACAGTCAATAACGTTACATTTGATTACAACTCTATCGGATCCACAACAGTAACATTTACAGGAGCTACAGGAGTTAATGCAATAGTGGTAAACCAATACCAAGCTAACGTAACTGTCAACGGCACCAACATAACAGTATCCCATTTGAATGCAGGCAAATACACATTGCAAGTTACCACAATTGCTGAGGAAAATTACAATCCAGTTACAAAAACAGCCAGCATTACTGTCAACAAGCTCAAAACAACTTTAAGTGGAAAATCTATTGCCACAGTATACAATGTAAACAAAAACCTTGTCATTACATTAAAAGACTCCAAAGGCAATGCACTAAATGGCGTTAATATAACAGTCCAGCTGAAAGATGCAAAAACATACACTACTAAAAACGGTCAAATAAAAGTGTCTACAAAAGGATTGGCTCCTAATGCCTACACTGCAAAAATAACATTCAAAGGCAACACCAACTATGAAAAAACATCCAAGAATACTGTTAAAGTCACAGTCAAAAAGGCAACACCAAAAATAACCGCCAAAAAGAAAACATTCAAACGAACAGTCAAAACCAAAAAATACAGCATTACTTTAAAAACCAACCAAAACAAGGTTATGAAAGGTGTTAAAGTTACACTTAAAGTCAACAAGAAAACCTACTCTGCAAAAACCAACTCCAAAGGTAAAGCAACATTCAAAATTACCAAGTTGACTAAAAAAGGCAAGTTCAATGCAGCAATTACCTACAAAGGCAACAAATACTACAAAAAAGTAACCAAGAAAACTAAAATAACTATTAAGTAGATGCAGCCGCATCTACACCGTTTTTTATTTTTTCTGAATTAAATCATTACTTTTAATCCAAATTAGCTATTTTTTCCGTTTCACAAGTACATGAAACAATATTGGATTTTAAAAACTTTAGATAATCAACACATTATCGGCTATTTTTTCTGCCTTTTTGGTGATTTTTGAAATATCTGCACCTGGAAATGCATCAATTATGCACAAATCTGCCTTATCGATTTTTAAATCCTCAAAAGATTCATTGAAAATTTCAAAATTATCAGCGATTTCATTTATTTGCAAATTGACTTTCAGCTGATCAATCATTTCCGGATTGATGTCATTAAATATTACCTTTTCAAAGCCATATTTCAGCAAATAGATTCCCAATGCTCCCAAACCGCACATCGCATCAATAGCCACACCTTTTTTAATTCCATTATTATTCAAATAGTTATGTAGCTGAACCAGCTTTTGCTCGGTGGTGACGGCCACTTCAATATGGTGTCTGGACTGGTTTTTAACAATGATTATCTTTTCATCAAGCAGTGTTCTCATGACATTTATCTGGGTATCGTCCCCGTCAAGAATTTCAAAATGATTAATCTGTGAACCTTTATCAAACATTCCAACGGTATTTTGAGGACTCCCCTTTAAAACACATGCCACTTCAGAAACTTCCCCCATCAATCTTGATGTTACTTCATCATTGAAATCAGGATGGAGCAGTATCAAACTGTTTTTATTGAGAAATTGCGGATTCAGACTGCTGTAGTAGAAATTGGACAGCGGTACCGGTGAGTTGCGCCTTAGAGTAGCAGTTTCGGGAACTATATCCTCCTCCACCATTATTTTTAAAATATGTGCCATCACAACATCAATCGGTCTTTTTCCACAGGAACATCTCTTAAAGTCATCATCGAGACTTTCAAAGTCATCATAGTCACAAATCGGTGAAAATTTTTTTATCTGAATATCCCTGCATTCCCCACATTCATGAAGGGCATTAATTTTCTCATCCAAATCTTTCTTGTCAAACATGATTGCACCCACAATTGAATTATATTTAAAGTATTGTTTTAAGTCAGTAATTATGATTTGCAAAGTAATAAAAGTTTATTAATTAGTAATACTAATTTTAAGAATATAGAAAAAAGACTCAGCAGGTTTTAAAAATGGAAACAAAAGAAAATTTAAGCAAAAATACAGTTATGCCCCAATATGACGTTTTAAAACAAAATTACACAACTGAAGAAAAAATTCTTTTAGATGAAATTCGTGAAAATTTAGTGGATTTAGCTATATCATCCGGTGAAAATTTTCAGCCAAACAAAGACAAACTGTTAAATGACATCAAAGTATTTTTATTTAATAGATTCTCCGGAGAAAATCAAAATAAAAGAATCCCAAATGAATATTTAGACAACTTATCCCGCAAGCTACTCAGGGATATAATTGGATATGGTAAAATCGACTCATTGATTCAGGATGATGAGCTTGAAGAAATCATGATAATCGGCATAAATAAACCAGTTTACGTTTATCACAGAAAACATGGAATGATGAAAACAAACATCCGTTATGATGACGAGCAGGAGCTAACCGATTTAATAGATTCAATGGCAAGGCAAATCAACAGACGAATCGATAAGGAATCACCAATTCTGGATGGAAGACTAAGCGACGGATCAAGAATCAATGCGACAATTCCCCCAGTATCCGCAGATGGGCCATCACTTACAATCCGTAAATTTAAAAAAGACCCACTGACCATCATCGATTTGATAAATTCAAAAACACTGTCATTGGAACTGGCCGCATTTTTATGGTTGTGTTTTGACGGACTCGGAGTCAGGTCAGCCAATGCTATAATATCAGGAGGAACAAGTTCCGGAAAAACAACAACATTAAACGCATTGGCATCATTCATCAATCCAAAAGAAAGAATAATAACCATAGAAGATACACTGGAACTTCAAATACCCCATGAACATGTTATCAGAATGGAAACCCGACCTTCAAATGTTGAAAACAAAGGAGAATTGACCATGAATGATCTGGTAAAAAATTCCCTAAGGCAGCGTCCTGACAGAATAATCGTTGGAGAGGTGAGAGCTGAAGAGGCAATCACATTATTTACCGCATTAAACACAGGCCATTCAGGATTTGGAACACTCCATTCAAATAGTGCACGGGAAACAATTACAAGATTGACAACAAATCCAATGTCCGTTCCAAAGATAATGATTCAGGCAATTGATTTCATTATAATGCAAAAAAGAATATACACACCATCAGGAGTTTCATACAGAAGAATCAGTGAAGTTGCAGAAGTAGTTGGCTCAGAAGAGGGAGTAATCCAATTGAATAAAATTTTTGAATGGAATCCTGAAACCGACAGCATTGAAAACGTGAGCATTTCAAGCAAAACATTGACCCAAATTGCAAACTTAAGTGGAAAATCACTGTATGAAATTAATAAGGAGATTGAAAATAGAGAGTTATTGCTTAAACATATGGCAAATCAAAACATTCATCGTGAAAATGAAGTCAATACCATTTTAGAGATGTATTATGCAAATCCTCAAAAAGTTCTAAACAGAATCCTTTTAAACGGGTGATATTATTTTTAAAAAATTCTTTATTGCTCTGGGAGGAATGTTCCTGTTTGTGGTGAACTCCATAAAAGGCATTTCTCTAAAAGATATCAAAATTAAAAAAGAGAATAATTCCAAACTGGATTTAAAAATGTTTTCCAGAATAAATTTTGAAAGCGAAAATGAAAATCCAAAAAAGAATGAAGATAAAATCTACATAATCAGAAATAAACTGGTCAAATACTTCCTTAACAAAAAAACCATAATTCTTCTGATTGCAGTTTTATTTTTGATAACCTATCTCACCAGTTTTGAAATTGGAGGCATTTATTTAATCCTAATCACAATGACTTACACATTCCTGATTTATTATCCTCAGATTAAAGAAAAAAACAGCTATTCAGATTTGAATCAGGAACTTCCCTATGCATTGAGACATATGAGCATAGAACTGAAGTCGGGAAAGGGATTGCATGATACCATGCTGACAATTAAAAATTCAAATTACGGATCTCTGTCAAAGGAATTTACACGGGTTCTGGAAGAGATAAAGTTCGGAAAACAAACTGAAGAGTCCTTGCAGGAGATGTCACATAGGGTCAACTCAGAGGGCTTAAGCAGAACCATCCATCAAATAATCGGCACATTGCGAGTTGGAGGCAATCTGGCAAACAGCCTGGACATCATTGCAAAAGACATTTCCTTTGAAACCCAAATAAAGCTAAAGGAATATTCTCAAAAATTGAACTCATTTATTCTGATTTACACATTCATAGCAATTTTAGCACCTGTCATCATTTTGATAATGCTTATGGCTGGATCAACGGTAATGGGAGATGTGATTTCTGGAAATCTATTAATATTAATCTATTCATTATTTTTCCCACTAGTGATTATGTTAATGGGAATTTTCATCAAAAAATTAGAGCCTAAAATTTAAAAAAATCCTATAAAAAAAGAGATAATATTGGTGTTTATTTTTTTTGAGGAGATTGTAAACACCAACGACTTTTTGGAAAATTTTTGGCAGAAGAATTTTCCATTTATATTAAATTAGAAAATTGTGAAAACTAATTTAATATTTTATATATTTTGGAGATTGCATATTATTTGACTGATTATATAAATAATATGTTTTGAGAGTAATGTTTTAATACGCCTAAAATTTAGGAGTACCTAAATTCACATCACTATGTATAACATAGTAAATGATAGTATATAAATGTTTCGGTATTTTTTAGGTTAACCTAAAAATATGGAACATATTATATGTCACGTGTTATAATATATCACGTGTTATATAACAGGTAGTATAAACTAATATATAAATATTTTGATTAACCAAAAAAAATTAAAAAAAGTTAGAGATTGAATCCCTAACGTTTGACAGTTAAAGTTGTTTTGACTGTGTTTTTAATGTAGGTGAATTTTATAGCGTATTTTTTACCTGCACTAAGTTTATTTATGATATTTTTCTTAATGATGAATCGAGCGATTCCTTTTTTATTGGTTTTTTTAGTGATTTTTATACCATTAAGATTCAATGTTATCTTTTTGCCGCTGACTGCTTTTTTACCGTTCTTGAGAGTTGCTTTGACAGTGAGCTTTTTAGAAGACTTTTTAACAGAATATTTTTTGGTTTTAAGATTTTGTTTTACATTAATGGTCTTTTTGATATTCTCACCTTTGTAAGTTGCAGTTAATTTATGTGAACCCGGTTTTATAGTATTAGGTATTTTAAAAGCAATTACGCCTTTGGCATTGGTTTTGACCTTGTATGTTTTTTGTTGATCTTAATGGTCACTACCTTATTTTTACCAACAGGTTTGACATTGTCCCCCAGTATTGTAGCTTTAAACTTGGATCCGTCAAAGTAATACATTACAACATTTTTCTCACCTGAAAATCTTGAACAAATCACGATTTTAGTGGTTCTGCTCTCACATGTCTTTGGATTTTTAACAGTGATTTTTTGTGCCTTGGTCAATTTTGTGAATTTAAGAGTTATGTATCCTGAATCATCAGTTTTGTAATTCTTAGATTTTCCATTGATAGAAACGGCAACCTTAGCCTTTTTTACAGGCTTTCCGGCAGAATCCACTATCCTAAGTTTATAATTGCAATTAGCATTATAAGTCCTTTTGACATTGGAAGAGACAACAGTGTTTTTTATTATAATGTAATTGACGATTGAAGTTCCATTGTAAGTTGTTGTGATGCTGTACTTTCCAGGATTGCTGTTGATATTAAGTTTAGCCAATCCATTTTCATCAGCAATGACTGTGGACTTTTTACCATTGAATTCAAAAACAACCTCTTCACCGACACCGACTTTCGCAACAAATGGAGTATCATTCCTATAGTATTTCACCAAATTTTCAGTAATATTCAAATCGGAAACAGTGTAAGCTTTTAAAATAGCTACACTCTTAATACTTGCTAAATCAATCCAGGTCTTACCATCCTTACTTACAAAAGAAGTGCCTTTTTGAGTATGGATTCTGAGATCATAGAGAAGAGATGCCTTATTTTTGAAGGTTATTTGGAAAACATCTCCTTTTTTGATTTGAACATATTTGTTTAATTTGATTGTGGAATATCCTCCAAATTCACTAATACCATTTTGAGAATAAACATCAACATCATTTACAGATATTGTAAATCCATAATTCCTGCCCGTTTTATCAAAATATGTTCCAACTGCTGCAATCAATTCATCTTCATCAGCTGTGAACACATTATAGTAATAATTATAACCATTCACCAACTTTATCTCACCACCAACATCGACTTGATAAATCCTATTATAGGAATCGTTATTAATTATATATCCAACACTTTCAATACATGTAGCAAATGACGTATCATAATAGGAAACATAGAAATATCCTCCATCACCCCAATCGGAGCCCCAACTATTTTTAACAATCCATGCACCATCGCCAGGAGCAGGTTTTAAGAAATTATTTCTGGAATAAGTATCATCCCACCCTACAACACAAACTCTATGATCTGATGTTGGCTTACCATAATAATACTGTGCTGAACTTGATTTATTGAAATAAGTAGTTTTATTAAAATCAGCATTGTGACTGACTGCCAAAGCACCATATTTAAGCAACGCATTTTTAATCAAATCATTGTCCAGAGAATTCTTTCTTTCAGGAACAACAACCACATTTTGAATGTGAATGTCCTCGGGAGTGATAAGCAATGGAGAAATTTTACCAAGTTCATCATAGCTGTCATATTCACTAGGGAAAATTCCCATCCAATCAATCAAATAAGCAATAGGAGCAAAAGGAGTTCCACCTTCATCCATATCCAACTGTCCGTATTTTGAATATTGAAGCATTGAATTTTGAACATTGTTTTCAGACAATGAATATGTTACATTTGCATACCTCATTAATGCAGACTCCAATGCTGCCAGATTACCAAATACCCAACATGCACCCACAAATCCTTGGTTTTTAACGGGTGAAACCCAACCATATTCTCTCAAATCAAATTTTTCAGGTAACGGACCAACAATAGTATTGTTATATATCATAAACGGATTGGCAGTATTTTCAAAGTTATAAAAATAATCAGTATTGCCGAACGACCATTTATCCCCATTGAAAGTATTTCCTTCATCACTTACTTTTCCATATACAGTATATATGCTTGTAACATTAGAAGGATTTTTAAAGTAGTTATTTTTCAAAGTCAAATTAGAATCGTATGCATAAACTGTAGATACATTAAAAGCAAGATTATCCTCAAATGTGCTTTGTCTGATAATTACTGTCCCCATATCAAAGTATCCGGCACCCCCATAAGATATCTCATTAGATGCCAGATTAGATTTGAATGATGAATTTGAAATATCCACACTAGTAAAACTGGTATATATTGCACCACCATCATATTCAACGGAATTTTCAACAAAATCTGAGTTTTTAATGGCTAAAGTTCCACCTAATTGAAGAATAGCACCACCAAATTCAGAAGTACAGTCATTGAATTTGCTATTTCTAACAATGACATAACTTTCTTCATCATTCACATCTGCAAAAATAGCACCACCATTCTTTTCACTGGAAACATTATAAAATTCACAGCCAGATATTGTTAACTTAAAGATTGCATTAACACCAATTGCACCTGCAGTTTTATTGGCAAAGAGGTTTCTAAATTTAGAGTTTGAAATTGAAATGCTTCCCTTGTCTGTAGCAAATATTGCAGTTGCATATTTAGAAGTAGTGTTTAAAAAATTAGAGTTCAAAACATTTAAATTTGAATTTGATGATTGAACCACCCCATCCTATAGAGGATGGGGATTCCTGAATTATTTTCACTTAATAATGGTTAATTTAAGTATTTTATCAGGCTAATCCCCGTTGAACCAGCGGTTTAGAATATTAATTGCTGCGTTTGTGTCCCTATCAAGTATTTTTTCGCATTTTTGACATTTCCAGTTGCGTGTTTTGAC
>NZ_OMWD01000021.1 GCF_900314695.1 uncultured Methanobrevibacter sp.
CTGGTTCAACGGGGATAGCCTGATAAAATACTTAAATTAACCATTATTAAGTGAAAAAAATTCAGGAATCCCCATCCTCTATAGGATGGGGTGGTTCAAGGAATGTGATAATGGTATTGAGTTTAGTATTTTGAATTCTGCTGTTGCTATAATTAATGTTCCTGATTTGGATAAGGACATTGCTCAGTTTGTTAAGGGGGTTGTGTTGATGTTGTGTGATAAGTTTGTTGTGGACGAATCTCTGAATATGACTATTTCAAATTTGGTTGGTGGTAATATGAAGATAGTTGAGGATTATGCTCAAAGGAAAGTTGATGAATCAAAAAGAAGATTTGTTATTAATTTAGATAAGGAAGGATATGGAATTGAAGATATTGCAAGGATTGCTGATGTCAGTTTGGATTTTGTTAATCAAACATTATCTAAATAATTAGTTCTTTTTTTAAATTTTCACGTGATTTTTTCACAATGTTCCAAAGCCATAGGTTTTGGATTTAATATTGCCCTCAACAAAATCTTTAAGGGCAACTTCAAACTCTTCGGCTGAAAATGCTCCGGGAATAATTAGTTTTTCTTCCTTTTTATTTAAAATAAAGCATGGTGTTGATGTAATTCCATTTGAAATGGCCTCATCCATATCAAGGAAAACTTCTATGTTGTAGTAATTATTTTCAAGTATTTTTCGGGCTTCGCTTTCATCCAATCCGCATGAAACGGCAATATCTGCTAAAATGTTTATATCGGCAATATTTTCGTTTTCAACCAAATTGGAGTAAAATATTTTATCTACAATGTCTAAAGTTATTTCAGGATGGTTGATTTGCACAAATTTTGTTAATCTGAGAGCATCCTTTGAGCTTGTAAGCTTAATATCTTTGAAATTGATTTTCAATCCGTCATCAAGTCCAATCTTTTCAATTTCTGAAATTCTCTTTGATGCTTCCTCATCAGACAGATTATATTTTTCTGCATATCTTTCTGTAATGCTTATGGTAGGCCTTTTTCCCGCTTCAGGCTCAAGTTCGAAAGGTTTCATTTCCCATTCGACATCCAAATCGAGACTTTTGCAAGCTTTCTTAATTCTTTCAAGTCCAATATAGGAATACGGACAGTTGAAATCAATCAAATAAATAATTCTCATTTTTTATCATCTTTTTTCTTAGATTTGCTTTTTTTAGAAACCTTGTATAATTTAATGAAATTATCAATAGTTCTAATAATCGTATTGTATTTTCTATAAAATCCCATGTTATTAGTTAGGTTATTATTTTATATCAACTTTATTTTTTTTAACATAATATTGCTTGATTTTCACAAAACTTCAGTTCAACTTTATGATTTAGCCTTTAATTTATTTTTAAATCTTTTAGATTTTTAAAATATTCAATAATTACAATAACCTTTATTTATTATCTAAAACAAAAAGATACATATTATAAACTATTACTTTTGAGGAGTTAAAATGCCAATAAAAGAGGCAGATAAATCATACGATCACGATAAAATAGAAAAGAAAGTTCAAAAATTCTGGAAACAGGAAGAAACTTTCAAAAAAGTCAATGAACTTAGAGAAAAAGGTCCTAGATATTCATTTTTGGATGGACCTCCATATTGTAGCGGTAAAATACACTTAGGTACAGCCTGGAACAAGGTTATTAAGGATTCATACCTCAGATACAAATCTATGAATGGATTTAGCTTAAGGCGTCAGGCTGGATGGGATATGCACGGTCTTCCAATTGAAAATAAGGTAGAGCACCTGATGGATATTCAATCAAAGCAGGAAATTGAAGAAATAGGCATCGATAAATTTGTTGACAAATGTAGGGAATTTGCTCTTGAAAACAAGGTGGCAATGGAACAGCAATTCGACCAGTTGGGTGTTTGGATGGATTGGGATGACCCATACATGACACTTGACCCTAAATATATGGAATCTTCATGGTGGACACTTAAAAGAGCAAATGAACAGAATTTGCTTGTAAACGATCAAAGGGTTATCAGCTGGTGTCCTCACTGTGGAACTGCACTTGCTGCAGCAGAGATTGAATATGAGGAAAAAGTTGACCCGTCAATCTATATTAAATTCCCTGTAACCGGTGAAAAGGACACTTATTTTTTAGTTTGGACAACTACTCCATGGACACTTCCTGCAAACCTTGCAATCTGTGCAAATCCTGAATTTGATTATGTTTATGTTTCAAAAGATGGCGAAACCTACATTTTAGCTGAAAATCTGATGGAAGATGTTTTAGGAAAACGCATTAAAATCCATAGAACCAAAATACCTGCTGAAAATGAGGATGGGGAAGACCAAATCATTGAAGAAAAAGAAGTGATGTATGAAATCATCAAAACAGTCAAAGGCCAAGACCTGATTGGCATGGCTTATGATTATATTTTGGCTGATGAAATCCCAAAACAAATGGAATTTGACTCACAAATAGAAAAAGTACATACAATCCTTCCTGGAGACCATGTAGAACTTGGTGAAGGTACTGGTTTGGTTCACACAGCACCAGGACACGGTCCGGACGATTTTGAAGTAGGTCAAGCCAATGGACTTCCGATTTTCTGCCCTGTTGGTGAAGACGGATGTTTCACAGATGATGCTGGAAAATATGCAAGTAAATTCACAAAAGAAGAAAACCAACATATTATTGAAGATTTACAGGATAAAAACTTGATGTATCGTGTCGAAACTATTGAACACAGATACGGGGTATGCTGGAGATGTAAAACCCCTATCATTTATCGTGCTACCAAACAGTGGTTCTTGAAAGTAACAGAAATAAAACAGAAAATGTTGGATGAAATTGCAGAAGTTGAATGGGTACCTAAATGGGCTGGAGAAGGCAGATTCCATGATTGGGTAGACAACGCCCGTGACTGGACAATTTCTAGACAAAGATACTGGGGTATTCCAATTCCTATATGGGAATGTCCTGATTGTGGAGAACTGAAAGTAATCGGTTCTCTTGATGAGTTAAAATCAGAATCATTAAATGAAATCAATGTAAGTGATGCAGATCTTATCCACAGGCCATATGTTGATGAAGTTGAAGTAAAATGTGACGGCTGTGGAAAAGCTATCAAAAGAATCCCTGATGTGCTGGACGTTTGGATTGATTCCGGTGTAGCGGGATGGGCATCCCTATACTATCCTGAAGAAAAAGATAAATTCGAAGATTGGTTCCCATATGACTTCATTACAGAAGGTCATGACCAAACAAGAGGATGGTTCTACTCACAACTTGGAACTGGAGTAATTTCAATGGGTAAAAGTCCATACCAAAAAGTATTGATGCACGGATTCGTATTGGATGAAAATGGAAACAAAATGTCCAAGTCATTAGGAAATGTCGTATCTCCCGAAGAAGTAATAGAAAAATATGGTGCGGATGTTTTAAGATTCTACTTATTATGGGCTTCAAAACCATGGGATGACTTGAAATTCGTATGGGAAGAAATCCTAAACATCAACAAGATGTTCAACATCTTATGGAATGTTTATGTATTTTCAACAACTTACATGTCACTTGATAACTTCAATCCGATTGGATTAACCGAAGACAACATGATTTTAAGATTAGAAGATAAATGGATTATCTCAAAGGCAAACACTCTTGTAAAAGAAGTTGCTCAGGATCTTGATGACTTATTCTTCCATAAGGCAACAAGAAAAATCAATAATTTCATACTTGAAGATTTAAGCCGCTGGTATGTAAGGCTTATTCGTGGAAGAACATGGGTTGAAAGTGACGATCCGGATAAGTTAGGTGCATATTACAGTTTATACACAGCCCTTGTTAAATTAATTGAGGTATTGTGTCCAATAGCACCGCATGTGTGTGAAGAAATCTATGAAAATCTTGTAAAAGGAGTAAATCCTGAAGCTCCCGAAAGCATTCACATGCTTGACTGGGGATATGATGACGATGCAATAGATGTGGAGCTTGAAGCTAAAATGGATGTTGTGCGTGAAGTAATCGAAGCATCCATCAAAGCACGTGACATGGCACAATATAAACTCAGATGGCCTGTATCCGACATTACTGTCGTATCTCAAGATGAAAATGTTTTGAATGCTATTGAAGAGTTAAAAGACATTATTAAAGATCAATCCAATACAAAAGATGTTTTATGCGCCAGCGAGTTTGAAAAGTTATCATTTAATGCAAAACCAAACCTTAAGATTTTAGGTCCTAAACTTAAAGGAGACATGGGAAAAGTGGTTAAAGGTTTAAAGACAGCTGACGGTAATCAAATCAAAGCAGATTTGGATGCAAACGGCAGCGTTACTATTGAAGGAATTGAATTGTCTTCTGAAGAAGTTTTATTCGATTCAGAACTTCCGGATGATTTCGTTTCATCTGAATTTGATGGTGGAAATGTATTTGTAAACACAAATATCACTCCAGAAATCAAACAGGAAGCAATGGCTCGTGAACTTATAAGAAGGGTTCAGGACATGAGGAAGGAATTGGATCTAGATGTTGAAGCAAACATTAATGTCACTGTTGAAACATCTGAAGAATTTAAAGATTTAATAGTACCGCAATCCGAATTTATTTCTCACGAAATCAGAGCTAAAAGTTTAATTATTTCTGATACTGAGCAATGCAGTACTGATTCTGATGATTTTACAAAAGAATGGGATATTGAAGGAGAAAAAGTTATTATTTCAATTAAAAATTAGGGTGTTATCATGACTTTAGCTGATTCAGAAATTGAATACATTGAAGGAATTCTCGGAAGGAAAATGAATGAATTGGAAGAAGGAATGCTTGATGTAATGTTTTCAGAACATTGTTCCTACAAAAGCAGCAGACCTTTCCTAAGAGCATTTCCAACTGAAGGGGAAAATATTATTTTAGGTCCTGGAGACGATGCAGGACTAGTATCTGTAACTGATAAATATGCATTGGCTGTAGGAATGGAATCTCACAACCACCCATCAGCTATTGAGCCATATGGTGGTGCAGGTACCGGTATTGGTGGAATTTTAAGAGACATTATCTCAATGGGCGCAATGCCTATTGCACTTTTGGATTCACTTAGATTCGGTCCTCTTGAAGAGGATGAAAAATCAAGATACCTGTTTGAACATGTTGTAAAGGGTATTTCCGATTACGGAAACCGTGTAGGTGTTCCGACTGTAGCCGGTGAAATAGAATTCGATGAATCATTCAGAACAAATCCATTGGTTAACGTAATGTGTGTGGGACTTGTTGAAAAGGAAAATATTGTCCGTGCACAGGCACCAAACCATGGCGATGTATTCCTTTTGATGGGGGGAACCACAGGTCGTGACGGAATTCATGGCGTAACATTCGCATCTGAAGAATTGACTTCTGACTCAGAAACTGAAGACAGGCCTGCAGTACAGGTTGCAGATCCATTTACCAAAAAAAGAGTATTGGAAGCTTCACTTGAAATAATGGAAAAAATTAAAGTTAGTGGAGTTAAGGATTTAGGTGGTGGAGGTCTTACCTGCTGTATTTCAGAACTTGTAGATGCATCTGAAAACGGAGCATTGGTGGATTTACGTGCAATTCCTTTAAGGGAAACCGGAATGACTCCATATGAAATCATGCTTTCCGAGTCCCAGGAGAGGATGGTATTTGTCATCAATCCAGATGATGTTAAACTCGCTCAAGAAATTTGTGATAAACATGAAATCGTATCAGCAGTGATTGGTGAGGTTATTGAAGGAAATAACATGATTATTTCAGATGAAGGTGAAGAAATTGCTAACCTTCCAACAATTTTGCTTGCTGATCCGCCTTCAATCGACAGGCCTATAGCAGAAATTCCGGAAGATACTCAAAAACCTGACTTAAAAGAACCTGGAATTTATGAATCCCTGCCAAAATTATTGTCCAGTCCGAATATCGCTTCAAAAGAATGGGTCTACAAGCAATATGACCACGAAGTTCAAGTCAGGACAGTAGTAAAACCTGGCGATGATGCGGCAGTATTAAGAATAGATGATGAAACAGCTATTGCACTTACAACAGATTCCAATACAATCCATACCAAACTTTCTCCATTCGATGGAGCTGGCGGATGTGTTGCAGAAGCAATAAGAAATGTAATTTCAATGGGTGCAACCCCTTATGCCGTAGTGGATTGTCTTAACTTTGGAAATCCTGAAACTCCTGAAATCCTATGGCAATTTAAAACAGCTATTGAAGGAATGAGTCTTGTGGCTGAAAACTTCAATGCACCAGTAATCAGCGGTAATGTAAGTTTTTACAATGAAACTGAAGGAATTAAAATCAATCCAACTCCTGCTGTTGGTGTAATCGGTGTAGAAAATATCAAAAACATAAGAACCATGGACTTTAAAAATGAAGGAGACAAAATTATTTTAATCGGAAAAACCTATGATGAATTGACCGGTTCAGAATATCACAGGTGTATCCATAATCTTGAAGTTGGAACTGCTCCAAGAATCAGAATTGATGAGGAAGTTGCCAACGGTCAATGTGTCTTAAAACTTATTGATGAGGATGAGGATAAGAATATCACTGCTGTTCACGACGTATCTGCCGGAGGACTTGCAGTGGCATTGTCTGAAATGGTTATCAAATCAGGCCTTGGATGTGAAGTCGAGCTGGTTGATGATGAACTTGATAAAATCCAATTGTTATACTCAGAAAGTCATGCAAGATACCTATTGACTGTCAGTCCTGATGCATTGGATGATATTTTGGAAAAAATGGATGTTGACGCACAAGTCATCGGTGAGGTAAAAGGAACTTCATTAAACATTAACGGCCACGAATTCAGTTTTGAAGATTTGAATGATGCATATCATGGCGTTATTGAAAAATACATGGCATAAATACTTGGGGGAGTTTTAAACATGTTCTTGTCAAAATTGGATTCCGTGAAAAATGCTTCAAAGCTATTAAACGATAATCAGAAATTCACAGCCACAGAAGAGATTTCTATTTATGATGCTCACAAAAGGGTTTTGGCTGAAGATATAAGGGCATTTCACGATTCACCTCCTTTTGATAAATCAGCAATGGATGGATTTGCATTAATTGGTGAAGATACATTTGGAGCTTCACAATCAGCACCAAAGGAATTTAAAATTATTGATGCAATCGGTGCTGGAGATTTTTCAGATAAAACAGTTAAAAATGGCGAAGCTATTGTAATAGCAACCGGAGCTCCAATTCCAAATGGGGCTGATGCCGTTTTAATGAAAGAGTACACAACCGAAGATGGGGATGATTTGACAATCTATTCTCAGGTGACTCCAGGTGAAAATGTATCTCCAAAATCCGAGGACATTGAAAAGGGTCAAAAGGTTTTGGATAAAAATACCTTTATCAGATACCAGGAATTGGGCCTGATAGCCTCTGCAGGTTATGATAGGGTTAAAGTGTTTAAAAAACCTAAAGTCAAGTTAATTATAACAGGCAATGAACTTGTTGAACCTACTAAGGATGAAATTGATAAGGCAAAAATTATCAATTCCAATCAATTTACAATTAAGGCAATGGTTGAAGATTCAGGTGCTCTTTGTGATATCGCACATGCCGGAGATACTTACGGCGAGGTAAAACAAGCCATTCTTGATGCATCAAGGGATTATGATGTTATCATGACTACTGGTGGAACAGCCATCAGTAAGGGTGATGTTGTCTTGGATGTAATTGACGAGATTGGAGAGATTCTCTTTCACGGTGTAGCTATGAGGCCAGGCAAGCCTGCAGGTGCCGGAATCGTAAATGATAAAATCGTGTTCACATTTTCAGGACAGCCTGTTGCAGCCATGTCTCAATTTGATATTTTTGCAAGAAAATACTTGTTTGAAATGCAAGGACGTGAATTTAACTTTAACATTGTCAATAGAGTATCACAACTTAAAATACCGTCTCAATTAGGTAGAACAGATTTTATACGTGCCTTCAGTGATAATGAATATGCAAAACATGTACTGAACAGAGGTTCTGGTATTATTCGTTCAATGGTTGAGGCGAACAGCTATATCATTATAGACGAAAATGATGAAGGATATCAAAAGGATGATATAGTTGATGTAGTCTTATTTGATTCACTACTTTGGTAGTTCAAGGTGTATTTTAATGAATGGGATTTATTATTATTTGATGGCCTTTGCTGTCATCTGGATATTGGCCGGAATTTTCCATAAACAATTGTCAAATCATGGAGTTGAGATAAACTTTCCAGTCTTGATGTGGAAAACCCAAAGACTTCGCGGGCTGATATCTAGAATTTCTAATTTTTCACCAACATTCTGGAGATGGTACATGAATGTTGGCATTGTCGTGGCATTCGGAGCCATGATATTTATAACATGGACATTGGTTTCATCACTGCCTTCGGTTTTTGAAACACCTGCAGTTTCCATAGTCATTCCGGGAGTTGAAATGCCCGGTTCATCAATTTATATTCCGTTCATTTATGGTTTGATAGCTCTTGCAACTGTTCTTATTGTTCATGAGTTTTCACACGGTATTCAGGCTGTCGGAGAAAAAATTCCAATCAAATCAATCGGTTTGTTGTTGTTTGCAATACTTCCGGGTGCATTTGTTGAGCCTGATGAGGATGAACTTAAAAAGGCTAAAAGAATTTCAAGATTAAGGGTTTATGCTGCAGGTTCAATAGCAAATATAACTCTGGCATTGATTGCAATAGTGCTTGTTTCTCTAATATCTGCTGGAATTCCAAGCTTTTTTGAAGAAGATGGAATAGCCATTGACAGAATAGTTTCAGATTCTCCTTCAGATGGTATTTTAAAAGAAGGAATGGTACTAAAAGCTATTGATAACCATCAGATTAATGATTCATCATCTTATGGGGAGATTATTACTGGATACAGTCCGGGTGATAATGTGTCGGTTCAAACGGATCAGGGAAGCTATTCGCTGACTTTGGATAAGAATCCAAATAACGAATCCAGAGGATTTTTCGGAATTCAGGCAACTAAGCATTTCAAGCTAATAAATGATAGTTTAGGTCCAATACCATGGGTATTATTTGAGCTTCTTGAATTGTTCCAATGGATTTTCATGTTGAACTTGGGAATTGGTCTATTTAATCTGCTTCCGCTCAAGCCTTTGGATGGCGGACACATGCTTGAGATATTGTTAAGCTATAAATTACCTGAAGATAAGTGTAAACCGCTTGTCAATGCATTATCTCTTGTTATGGCAATGATTATTGTATTCAGTATTGTTGCAGGATTTTTATAAAAATTGCTCTCAGTTCGTAAAATTGTTCTCAAAAAAAACTGCTTATTTTAAATATAATTAGAATCTAAAAGATTATTGGAGAAATAATTTAATTTTTTTCTCTAGTTAGTGAAAACTAATTATTAAAAAATCCAGTCAAAAGTTGTGGGATTTCTATCCTACAACTTTTTTTTTTAAAAAACAGGCAGGACTGGTGGAAGGTATTTACTCATTTTCAATCCTCCTTTTTACAGTTTAAAGGAGGTGGTATAATGGATGTATATATTAATATTAATTTTACATTAATAATTATTTTTTTAGTATATCTGTTATACTACATGCTAAAAAACGAGTAATAAGGTAATGAATCAATGATTAGTAAGGTTTTAGAGAATTTTATTCTCGCCGCCTGTTTTTCCTTGCTATAGATTCATTACCAAATTCTATTAAACAAGGTTGTTCAATAAAATTAATTATAATTATCTTTTTATTATTTATAAATCTTTTGAAAAAACAGTATTTTATAAAAAAAGAAATAAGGAAAGAATAATTAAATTCTTTCACTTAGAAGTATCTTTCTAAGATTCCTTCTAAGATTTTGTAGTGACGACCTTCGTCTTTGGAACTTTCACGGAAGAAATCAGCAGCAGTTTCGATTCCAGCTTCTTCAGCTTTTTCGGAAGCTTCTCTTTTTTCTGCGTTAGCCATTTTTTCTCCACCCATCATCCATTCGATGTTTTCTTTGAGGGTAGGTTTGATGATTCCGTTCATTTCACAGAATCTTGCAGCGTGTTCAGCTTCTTCCCATGCTAATCTTTTGAATACTTCAGCTAATTCCCCATAGCCTTCTCTGGAAGCTTGTCTGGACATAGCTAAGTAAATACCCACTTCGTTGGTTTCTCCTTCAAAGTTTCCTGCTACAAATTTTTCTACAGGTGTTCCTTTAGTAATTCCAATTTCATGTTCGTATTTTACCATAAATATCAATCTCCGTTATGTATATTATTTTTTACATTTTATATAATTTACGAATTTATAACTCTTTACATGCTTTAGCTAATGCAACACCCAAGTCATAGCTTGCAGCGTCTTCTTCAGCAGTTGGAACGAAAGTAATTTCTTGACTGTCAATTACATCGAATCCGTAGTTGTTTAATTCTTCAGCAAGCATTGCAGGTGTTCCACCTTTTCCACCCATTGAACCGAAGGTAACTGCTTTTCTTACAATTCCGGTTCTGTTAAAGAGTAATCCTTTGAGGTAGTACATGATGTCTCCGATACTTGGGTATGGAACATCGTTGATTGTAGGGTCACCGACAGCAATTCCTTTACTGGTTAGGATACTTTTGACAATTTCGGATCTTTCATCTTCGTGTAAGAAGAAGATTTCTACATCGTAACCTTCAGACATTGCACCTTCTGCAATTTCATGAGCCATTTGTTGGGTTGAGTAGTGCATGGTATCGTAGATGATTGTGATTTTATCTTCACATACACCGGTAGCCCAGTTTTGGTAAGCTCCGATAATTTGCATTGGATCAGTCCAGATTTGACCGTGAGATGGTGCAATCATTTTGATTGAGTCGAGTAAGCCTAATTCCACTACTTCGTTTAATTTTTTAAGTACTAATTTGGAAAGTGGTGTAATTAAGTTTGCATAGAATTTTTGAGCTGCATCCATTAAGACGTATTCTGGGATTTCATCAGAGAATCTTTGGGTGAAACATAAGTGTTGTCCGAATGCGTCGTTAGGGAATAGGATTCCGGTTTCATCTGCAAGCAAGGTGAACATGCTGTCCGGCCAGTGTAAGAGGAATGCATCGAGGAATGCTAAGGTTCTTCCACCAACATCTAAGGAGTCACCGGTTCCTACAGTGATGAATTCAGCGCCTTCAAGTGCAGGGTAGTGTTTTAACAATCCATTTACTGCAATTTTGGTACAGTAAATAGGTGCTTCAGGGAATCTTTTGTGTAAGTCCACTAATACTCCGGAGTGGTCTTTTTCCACGTGGTTTTGAATTATGTAGTCAACTTTGACTTCTCTTCCTTCTTGAGCAAAAGCATCATCTATACGTGCCATCATTTCTTTTGTTTTTCCAGGATAAGCATTATCAATGATTGCTACTTCATCTTCACCGAATACAATGTATGCATTGTAGGTGGTTCCGTCTAAGGTGTAACCGTGGTAGGTTCTTAAGTCCCAATCGAGTACACCAATCCAGTATACTCCATCAGCTATTTTTTGTGCATTTGCTTTCATAATTTCAACCTTTTATTAAAGTTTTTTATTCATGGATAGTGTTATCTATGAATTAATATTATTATCTAATTTGTTATTATATATAATTTTGTTTTATACGAACTGTTTCAAAAGTTCAGATACTTATTAGTAATCAAGTGCTCTCTCTCAAGATATTATATCTATGAAAAATAGAAGTGATAAGTATGATGAATGACGAGCTATTAAAAAATTTTTCAATAAGTTGTAACCATGCCCAGGGTACATTCTTTAGTTACGAGCTTTCGCTAAGGAAGTACTGTGAGTATTTTGGTATGAGCCTTAAAGAACTTCTTGATGAGGCTGAAGAAGATGAGAACAATGGAGTAAAATGGAAACATAGTCGATTAAAAGCAAAATTAGTCGAATATAGGCATTACATGTATCAGCATTATGCTCCAGGTACAGTTAGAAAAGAAATGAACTGTATTAAGTATTTTTACAAATTTTATGACATAGAGATATTGTCATTGCCTAAGATTAATGAGAAAAGCATTCAAAAGCCTGCTCCAATATATTTCAAGGATTTGCCGGATAAGGCTGTAATTAGAGAAGCTTTTCAAATAGCATCTCCTCTTATGAAAGCTATAATATTGTTTTCCTGTTCCAGCGGATGTGCCAGAACAGAAACATTGAGTCTGACAATTGGAGATTACATTGAGGCATTATCCGAATATCTGCCAAGAAGAGATATGGATATCTTTAAGGTAATTGATTATCTCAATGATGTCGATGATGTGGTTCCGACCTTCAGCATCCTGAGGAAAAAGACAAACAAGTATTACCTCACATACTGCAGTCCCGAAGCTGTAAAGGCCATCAATGCATATCTTCTGCTTCGTGATAAACCGTTGACTGAGAAAAGTCCACTGTTTAGGATCAGCAGGACATATATGGTGCAATCATTTGAAATGATCAATGACACTTTAGGTCTCGGTAGGGTTGGAAAGTATCGAAGGCTTAGAAGCCACATGCTTCGAAAGTTTCATGCATCAGCACTGTATAATAGTGGAATGAGTTTGGACAAGGTAAATGATTTGCAGGGAAAGGCCAAAAACAAAACAGATGCAGCATATTTCATGACAAACCCTGACGATTTGAAATTTGAATATATAAAGCATCTGCCAGCAGTAACAATCAACACTGATGTTGAAAAGCTATCTATCAAATCACCTCAGTTCATTCAAATGGAAAAGGAAAACGAATCCTTAAAATCAGAAGTAGGCAACATGAGAAATGAAATTGAGGAGATGAGAGGTCTGAAGAAAGAACTTTTAGGCATCATTAACCAGGTTAGTGAAGGCAAATTGATATAAAGTAATGATAGAATTTGGCATTTGTTGAATGTTGTCATTAATATAATATTAAATGAAACATTTGCAGAAAAAAAAGATTTATTAATGATTATATCTTCATAATAGGGTTCTATTTTTATAGGAATTAGATCATTAATAAGTCTTATTTTTTCCAATAACTTAATTTAAAACTTTTTTATCTTAATTTTAAATTTGTTATTATCAAATTTTTAAGGTTGTATAATGAAGAGTATAATTTTATAGTGTTGGACTTCTAAATGTTACAATAGTATCAAATGAAATATAAATCTTATATTTGGAGATTTTAAAAAAAGATTTACAATAAATTAAGTTATTGGAGGAAAAACAATGTATGATAAAAAAGAGATTATAATAGAAATAAATGACATGTCTAAATATGATAAAATTAGTAACATTATAAACAGGTATTGTATGTTACAGAGTGGCGGACCTAAGGATTTAGATATTCCTGGAAGAGGTAATGGTGATTATAGGCCTGAATTTGGAATTTATAAATTCAATGAAGGACATGATGTCAATGATTTAATCAAAGATTTAAAAATGTTATGTAAATATGTTACTTTTAAAGACATAGATTCAAAAAAGATACTTCAATATATTGGAACACTTATAATCAGTTTTGTGAATATTAAATATCTAAAACCTGGTACTTTAAAAAAACTTGATGAAATAAAAGTATTAAAAACAGAATTTGGTTATTGTAAAGGAAATAAACCTTTTATGAGGCCTATGGAAACAAGCCACTTAATAAATTCAGGATATTCTGAATTAATATATTTAATTAGTGATTCAATTGATAATATTATTGATTTGGAATTGTTAGTTGAAAATAAAGTATTAGAAATTGATCCTAATTTTAAAGTTGAATTTAGACTATTTGACTAATATTGTTACTTATATCTAGCTCATATTGAAATTTACATAAATTTAATAAAATTAAAATATTAATTAAAGTAATTTGGATGAGTTACATGAACATGTTGATTAAGTACTTGTTGGATTAAATCATATTTTTCTAAGATATCTTTATCAAATGTAATAAAATAGATGATCTTATTTAATGAAATCTGTAAACAATAAGATTCATCAAGTAATTGTGCATCAGGATTGTGAATTTTAATTGAGTTAAGTTGATCAATTTTATTAGCATTTTCTATGAATGTGATGCAGTAATACTTATTTAAAATTCTTGTTAATTTATCTAAACTTTTTCTGGATGTTGATTTTATTGTGTTGGATAGATCTGTATCATCATGCCTTAGAAGTAAATCATCAATTTCTGTTTCATGCATTCTGAAAAATTCAGATATTAAATTAATAAATCTATTCCTTTTCATATTTTCAGGATATTTATTATCACCATATTGGCTTATAAAGTTATTTTTTATAGTTCTATGGTGCCTTTGCATATTTAATGGGTTAATACTATTGTTTAAGGAATATTCTTTTATAAAATCAACTATTTTTAAAGAAATTCTCCTAATACTTTCTATTTTCTCTTTTGATTCTAAACAAGCAGTATTACTGATGTGTCTTTGATAATTTTTTGATAAATATAATTCACTTTCTTCAAAACTATTATCATTTGGTAGAACCATAGCTAGTATAATATTTGTATCTAAAAAATGTAGATTATCCAATTTATCCCCTCAAATATCCGCCAATAGTTGCATTAACCATTTTACGTTCAGCTGGAGTATAATCGGTTTTTGGTAATTCATCTAAATGAACGAGATTTTTTGTTTCATCAATAGTAATTGATAATTCTTTTAAACTACCTAAATAGTCTCTATTCCATGATGGTTCTTTATAATTATAGTAGTCATCTTTATTTTCGACTCTAACTCCTTTAGCGAAGGTTTTCCAAAGTTCTTTTATCGGATCTCTTAAAAAATTCCAACATATGTAGAAGTTATTCTCCTCATAAATATAATCTAGATTTGTAATAAATTTAGAAAAAATATTATTGTATTCTGTATAATATGAATCGCATGGTAATTTTGCTTCACATCTAAACATATTTTTAATGAATTCCTCATTATCAAATTGTTCAGCAGATCTTGAATCATGTGCAATGTCAAAAACATTAAATTTAAATGGATACATTATGTCAAATGGAGCATAATCCTTATATATGTCTCTTTTAATATTTTTATAGAATTTTTGACTATTTTTAAGTAAATCTTTTGTAATTGGTTCTATTTCAGGGTATTTAGAAATAAAATCAACATCATTGAATTCATTTAGACAATCATCTTTTAAGATTACTTGGCCGAAGGAGGTAAGCTCAAATTTTTCATGGAAAAAGTTAAATGAATCGGAGATGGGTTGTGAAAAAGGACCATAAAAATACCAGTAGTAAGGAAGCTGAGAGTATAATTCATGATTGTTCCCTAAAACTTTTTTAATTTTAAAGATTAATTTAATCATTAAAGTTCTGGAAATGCCCATATTTCTAACTTTTAGTTCATATAAAAGGTATTTCATTAAATTATCAATATTTGATGAATCTTTTTGAACTTCTATAAACATTAAAACCCTCCTTTAATTTATTATTTTCTTTTAATATTATTTAAATTTTGATTAATGCAAGTATGTATATGTTATGTATAAATATAATATAAAGTTTTTCAGAGAGCATTTGAAAAGTAATCTTTCACTAAAATAGGAAATATTAATTTAATTTTATCCATTCTAATCTTCTTTTTTTCACTTCAATTTCTAATTTTTCAATTGAATTTCTTTTAATAGTTTTCTTTTATTATTTTCATCTTTGTAATTATATTCATAATAAATCCTGCCGGTTTTCTTTTCTGTAATTTTTGACACGTGATAATATCCAGAAGTATTTTTATTTTTACTCATTTTCATTTTTGCTTCATTGCTATGATTTTTACCCCACATGGGATTGTCTTTACCAAATCTACTTACTCTATACATAGGGTTATTTTTACCACTAGTTTTTTCTTTTAATTTTTCCTTAGTTTCCTTAGAAAGTTTTATTCCTTTTTTTGATTCACTCATTTTTCGTTTACTTTCTTCAGAGTGCTTTTTTCCAAAAAATGGATTATTTTCACCTGATCTATCTGCTCCAAACATTGGATGATTTTCTCCAGAATGTGCTTTGGAACGAACAATATTGACATATTCCTTATATTCTTCCTCATTCATCAATTTTTTAAGTCTTCTGCTGATTGTTTTTTTACTTGCTTTGAAATCCTCATTTGAAATCATTTCTGCAATTTTACCCATGCTATATCCGTCTTTAGCAAGTTCAAGAATTTTCTCTTCATCATAATTGTCGTTAAAATTGGGATTTTTAGAACCTTTTGAAATATTTAACTTATTTTGATATTTATATTCTGAATATTCATCATCACTCATAATTGAAGTTAATTTATAAATTATTGTGGTGTTGGTAGTACCATATTCTTCTGCAAGTTCCATAGGGGATTTTCCAGCTTTAGCTTTTTTATAAAGTTCATCAAAATCAATGTCTACAAAACGACTGATTTTAGCGGCGTTATATATTTTTGAAGTATCGTATTTGCGAAGATAATGTTTAGCTATGTTGAATCGATTTAATTTTTGAGATGCACTGGCTGATTTTTTGTCCATAACTTTCCAAATCAATCCATTCTCTTTAACCTTTTCTTCTAATTTCAGTAAATTCACTGATGAGAGTTCTTTTACTTTACCATTTTTTCTATATTGATATACCCATACATATCCTTGAATAGTTTGTCGTGTTTTCATATATACACTATAATATCCGCTTTTGTTTTTTGCACTGCTCATGGCAAATTTTTGTTCAAGGGGCAGTTCTGGAGTATAATAGTTAGAACTCCCTCCGGACTGAAAATTGAATCCTTTATCCTTGTTTAAAGCATCATAGACTCTGATGTATAATTTTTCAAATCTATCAAGATATATTATCTTGCATGCTTTTATCAATTCAAACTCAAAGTTTTCTTCACCATATTTATTAAATGCATTCTGTAAATGGGAGTTGTCATGTGAATTGTTTCTTAACTGAGTTCTATGTTGGCGAAACAGTCTATCGTAAACATCAATGGACTGGCCGATATAGATTTTGTTAGTGGGTTTGCAGGTGATTTTGTATATACCGGATATTTTCTTATTTTTCATTTATATCAAATCAGAAATCAATTTTTTTATTAATTAAACTTATTTAGTTATTATCTATAAAAATAATGTTCTAAAAATTCAAGTTCTTTTAAAATAGAGTAACTACTTTTTATTATACAATATATTGAATAAATAGTAAATGATAATATGATTATAAGTAAAAAAGAATATACATTTGTAAATAAGAAATTCATACTAAATAAATCCAAATTTATCAATGTTGTTGGTTTAAAAAGGGGTTGGATATATGAGGTTATGCATAATAATATAATTGAAATCATTGTTAAAATTGATGATATAAAATAATTTTCACCATCTTTTTTAATTTTCTTTCTAATTTCACTTTTTTCTTCTAATATTGAGCAATAATTAAATGATGCTGTTGATAGGGCTATACATAACATAATTATGGCTATTAATAAAGCAAAAGATTGTATTGAAAGAATATTATCTAAAATTGTATTCATTAATTCAACTCCTTTTGGATTTGATAAAATTAGGTTAAGTGCAATTGCACCAGTAAATGCATAATTTGATTGAAGGGTATTATTTTTTGGAAATATTACTTCTCTAACAATATTTGTGAAATATATGCTCATAGCAAATGTTATTGTAAATAAAATCATAAAGGAGTTAGTATTTTCATAATTAATATAATAATTGAAACTTGCAATTAAGGGTATGAAAATTAATGATATGTAACCAATAATTTTAGTGAGTTTAGTGAATTTTTCTTTAAATGATGTAGATTTGGTAGATATTTTTTTTACAAAAATAATATTCAAAATCGAACAAGAGATTGATAATGTGAATAATAGGATTAGGATAATACTTTTAAAAGGAGCAATATTGATATTTTTGGAAATGAATATTCCTGTAATAATCAAAAGGTAAGATAATGGAATATAATATTTATAATTTTTTAATATTTTTAGGATAATGTTTGTCATGGTATCTAGTTCCGCATATGTATGATAGTATTCTTTTTTTAAACTATTCTTCATTTTTGATATTTATAATTTTACAGTAATTCTTACAGAAGTCTATAAACTCTTTATAATCATCATTACTTTCTAATGTTTTCCTATTTCCGATTATAATTAATTTTTTCTTTGCACGAGTTAATAAAACATTTAACCTTTTCATATCTTTTAAAAATCCAATTTCACCCTTTTTATTACTTCTAACCATAGATGCTATAATAATGTCTCTTTCACTACCTTGAAATCCGTCTGCTGATTTAACATCTACTTCTGTTTTTTTGCCAATCAATCGAACTTGATCTGCGTATGTTGCAATGATTCCAATATGTTTTTTCTTAATGCCTTTTTTTAAATACATTTGAGCAATCTCTAAAGCAATTTTAGCTTCTAAATTATTTATATAAGAATCAGAGGAATTTAGTTTAGACTCTTTATTGTCTTCATGTTCTGAAGTATCAATAAATATTAATGGACTGCTAGAATCATATCTTTCAAGAACCCCTATATTTAAATAATAATTTTTAGATTTTTCACTGCATATTAATTTATTCTCATAAAATTTTTTATTTGGATATTCCATAAGGATTTCATTCATCCGATATTGGATTAATAATTCTTGTGATTGTTGAGGATACTTTTCTATAAGTTCTTCAAACAATGATTTTTTCAGATGCACACAATCGTTGTTTAAAATAACTGGAGGCAATTGTTTGTGATCACCAATAAGGATAAATTTTTCTGCTTTATTAATAGGTATTAAAACACTTGGAACTGTTGCCTGCGATGCTTCATCAATTATTGCAATATCAAAGCCAATATTTTCTAAACTTCTTCTAGCTACTGTAGAATTTGTTGCTAGAACTACATGACTACTCCTTAGAATTTCTTTTTCTATTTCTAATCTTTCTTCATAATCCATATCCTCAGCATATAATGGATGATTTTTTAATTTATGGTTAATTGTATGATTTTTTAGATGGCGAGGTATCTTATTTAAATCACCAATTCGAGTTTTATTTATCTCATGGTTTTCTAGTTTTTCAAGGATATTGTTTATAGCAACATTACTCTCGGCTGTAACTAGTATATTGTGACCTAATTTAATTTCTTGTAAAATTAATTCAACAATTGTGGTTGTTTTTCCTGTGCCAAAGGGGCCATGAATTAAGAAAAAATCCCTACCACTGACGGCATGTTTAACAGCTTCCTTTTGATAGTCATCTAATTCTTTGTTAATAAATGAAATATTTTTGTTTAACTCATATGTTTCTGGAGCTATTCTGCCGAGTTTAAACTTTAAAGCTTTTTTACCCTTTTCATTTAAATGTATTAAATTACGTTCCCATCTAGAAAAAGTTGTTTCATTTATAATCAAATCAATTCTAGCGAGATTATTTTTACTAAAGTTTGGAATTTTTTCTTTAGCTTGAATCGTAATGGAATTAGAATCAATTTCTTTTATTTTACAGTTTATGTTCTTTATGTCTGTGTTGGTGATTGTCACTACACATTTGTCTCCCTTTTTTATATCAGTGTTTATTTTTTTAGCTCTTGAAAATTCTAGAATGTTTCTATATTTTCCGGTATGTATTTCACATTTTAAATTATTGATTGTCCGACCTTCTTTTTCTCTTTCTTCAGAAGGCATAGTAGTTACTTCTGAAACCATTCTTGCTTTCACAGTATTTTTTTCAGCTTTTATCAATCCTAAAAGTTCATCAACTTCATTTTCAACAGATTCATCTTCAATTCTCGAAAATTCATCTAAGTCATAATCATAATACTCATTTATTGAGAAATAGTTGTTTTGTTCCATAATATTTTCCTTAATCTTGTAATTTTTTAATTTAAGAAGATAAATTAAAAAAATTTACTTTATTAACCTTTGGTTTTTTTTAGGATAGTCCTTTCTGTTGTAAGTATTGGCTCTCTTATTTTACCGTCTCTTCCATGAATGATGACTTCGGTATTGCCTTGCCTTTTGGCTTGGTCTTGTGCTGAACTTATTGCTTCAGTTTGTGTTTGGTGAACTGAAGATGCCCTTTTTGCATGAGATTTTTTGTTAGACCATGTGCCTTTGTCATTTGGAACAACATGGATTGATTTTCCTTACCCCCCCATTTTTTCACCTCCTTTAGGTTATTATTAAAGATGTTTGAACCATTCATTTAGAATGGTTCATTGATTTTAATTTCTAAAAGAAGTATTCTCTTCCTCTATCTGTGAATTTAAAAAACAATCCGCTGGCCATCTGTTTAAGTGTAATATACTTTTGTTTTTCTAAATCATTAAGTACTGCTCCAACATATATTGGGGGAATATTTAATTCTCTAGATATTGTTGTGTTGTTATTGAATTGTTTTGAATCTTTAGCTATTAAAGAAGTAACTTCATTGAAGATCTTGTCATAATCTTTTATGTATTCTTTCCCATAAAAGGCACCTTTAGGTGTTAGTTTTACCTCAGGCATTCTTTTGCTACTTGGTTTATATGTTATTATGTAGCCTTCAATTTCCATCACTTTAAGAACATGTATGAATTCGTCTTCATATTCGTCTTCTTCACTCATTAGTGTTTTTGCATCAATCAAACCAATGTTTTTATCTTGTTCAATCATATTTAAAATATCTTTGATAATTCTTATTTTCATGTTACCCTCTCCATTTTAATATTATAGTTTTTTTTAAATTAAAATTAGATTCCGTAATGGAATCTAATTATTCAGAGTTATTATTCTTTTAAATAAGTGCAGTTTCTACACTTAGGGCATGGGGGTAACTTATCGGTTAAATTATCAAGAGTAACTTTAAAATTATCCCTAGTACAAATGTAGGTTCCTACACCAGGTTCTTCTCCACAATGGTATTCCATTGGCATACCTCCTATTCAATTAATTTTCAAAGTTTGGTGTAGAAAAAATTATTTCAATAAATATAAAAAAGTATAAAATCAGCATCAAGTTTATAAGTTATGGAAAACATTTAAATATGTCTTCAAGTAAACTCTTTATTATAAAACTTCATACTAGTATACTGTTTTATAATTGTCTTGTTGTTTTTCTTATTATCAATTTGGGGTTGATAATAAGAATCAACATTCATAATATTTTTCTTACCTATTGTTATATTAATTTTCTTTATATATTAAGTTATCGATATGTTAGTATTTTATAAAATCGACACTTTTAATATTATATTATTTTAGTGGTTATATAAATAATTAGAGAGAGCATTTGAAAAGTAATATTTTCTATATCCTAAATTATTCTACTATAATTTCCAATCTTAGGGGATATTGCTAAAACTCAATCTCCTTAAATAATTTTAAAGTATCTAGGAGGTGTATTCTCTAGATATGTATTATTTCTTACCTTCCAGCCGTTTAATGGACTTAATCAGGTTATCAAAATCAGATTCATAATTCCTGTCCTGATCTATTCTAAATTCCTTATACTCATTAATCGCATGGGCTTTGGCTTCAACAGCTGAAACTTTACCTTTTCCTTCCAATAGTGGCAGTTGGCTTAATTCAAGATATCCGTAAAGCAATGTTTTCCAGTCTTTCATGAATGTTGGTTTTTGGGAATTCGCCCTTGTTTCTGCCAAGGTCAAAAAACCGTCAACCAAGGTATTTAGTGAATCAGTTCCATTTCGTTTAAGTAGTTTTTTGAAATTACCACATCTGCCTGCAGGATTTTTCCATGAGGTGCATCTTCCCATGTTGTAAGTCCCATGTTAAGTTTGTTTTTGTCGCTGCGGGATTTTATGATTTCAGCGGCGGTCTGGCCGGTTATTGCAAAAAGTAGCATGTTCTGTACTGTGGCAAAGAAGTCTTTTGTTTCATCAGTGTCTAGATTGTAATCTGCACTTGTTGCATATAAATCTGTGATTTTTTGGTTGAATCTTCTCTCTGAAGCACGTATTTCTCGGATTCGGGAAAGCAAATGGTCAAAGTAGTCTTTTCCAAATCTTGAGCCTTTTTTCAGTAATTCATCATCCAGTGCAAAACCTTTGACAATATACTCCTTAAGCACGCCTGTCGCCCACCTGCGAAAGTGTGTTGCCTGTTTGCTGTTTACACGATAACCGACTGAGATAATGGCATCCAGGTTGTATAATATCGGTTGTGTTTTCGCATCAGGGTTTATAATAACGATTTCAGTATTATTGAAATCGTTCGGATTGAAGGTAACTTCCGATTTTACTAATTCTCCAGACTCAAAAATATTATTTAAATGAGTACTTATTGTATTGATATTTTTGCCAAATAATTCAGCCATTGTTTTTTGTGTAGTCCACATTGTGTCATTTTCAGAATCAATAATTACCTTTATGGCCACTGCTCCGTCTTCACTGGTATATAATAATGTTTTTACAATTTCATTATTCATATTCAAGCTCCTGAGTCTAATTGATATAATAATAAGTAGGTTTATAATGTATATAAAGAATTAGAGAGAGAGCATTTGAAAAGTAAGATTTTTCTATATACTAAGCTAGTTTGCTACAATTTTCGCTCTTAGGCGATATTACTAAAACCTGAACTCCTTAAAGAATTTCAGAAGTGTCACGGGATTGGTATTTTCCAGATTATAAAATGCATGATACTTTTTATGACACCAGTGACATAAGGTTATGCCGTTGTCTAGATCAAGTCTAAGCGGAACAAAATTCTTAAACGAGAAGACATGGTGTGCTTCCAAGTGCTGGTTGGCTCCGCATAAAACGCACTCTTCATTATCCCTTTCTTTTATACATTTAAACCAGTCCTTATACTCTTTGGTGTTTCTTACTTCATCTATGTTTTTGCTTTTTGAAATGTCAATCCATTCGTCTTTTTGGCTCATGATTATTCCTCACTGAATTTAAGAGTAGCTATTTATACTAAAAGGTAAAAAAGTTAAAACTGTAAAATAAAAATTGAAAATTATTTTACTACCTATTAAAAGAGAAAGTAATTGTTTTGGATTGTATTAAAGTATTTTTTTTAGACCTCAACAAAAAAATTAAAAAATGCTTAATTTCAATGTTTTTATTTGCTTTCAATCACTCGATAGGTTTTTGGGAAAAACCCGGTTTTTCCTTTGGTCTTGAAAAATCACACAGATTTTTGATGACCTGGTGATGTTCGGACATTGTATCAATGTATCTGATTTTTAAACTTTAATTGAACTCCTTTTGAATTAAATAAATCAAGCTTTAGACCATTATTATTTATTAAATTAAACTTAAATTTACCTAAAACCCAATTTAGTACAGATAACTTTAATATCTATACATATAATATTGTTTATCTATTTATTAATATATACTTTCTCATTATTCAATCATATTTGAATTTTTTAAAAGGCGTTAAATCATTATTTTCCAATGATTTTTTTGCAAAAAGAAATATCAAGGATTTTAAATGAGATTAATAAAAAAAATACTCATATAAAATATTCAATTGCTCATTTTAAATGCAAACGAATTTTTTCATTAAATTTAACTGCCTGAATGAAAAATCACAAATGTCAACCAAATTTCAAAAAAACATCAAAAAAATCTTACATTATCCACCAGTTTACAACAAGTTAACCGATAATATTCACCTGATTAATCCAAACTCAACAAATAACATTCAATTCACAATTTTAGACAGTAAATAACCGGATAAATCAATTAACCAAATTTTTTAAGGCAGTTTTTAAAATTAACCAAAACACGTCCTAAAAAATCAAGGTAACCAAAAGGTTACCATCACTTAAAACGAATAAAACAAACTAAAAGAACGTTATAACTTTAACTACCAAAAAATCATCACCAAAAAAATAAAAACACAAATTTTAAACTTGAATTTCAATATTTAAACTGATTATCAAAACTTTTATAAAAGAAGTAATGTCCGAGACATTGATACAATACATGAAACTTTGGCGAGCAAATTGAAACTCTTTTTGAAAAACAACCTTGATTTTGGCAGATTCCAAAAAAAGAATTCGTCAAAATCTTCTAGAAAAACGAGGTTATTAAGATGAAGAGTAGGAATAAAACAATACTACTAATTTCAATGTTAGTAATGTTAATCTGCTGTGTAAGCGCAGTAAGTGCAACAGACGCAGACAACATTACCGTACCTGATGATACTCCTGTCATTGAAATAGATGATGCTGTAGATTCAGTAGATGAAGTTAAAATCGATGAAAACGATAACGGTGATGACAATCCAGTAACCACCTCAAAAGCAGTTACTGTAACTGACACTGATTATAGCAAATGTTTTGACAGTAATGGTTACTTGAATGATGATGCTGTTACTGAATTGACATTTAGTGGAAACTTTAGTGCAAAAAGTTTCGGAAACTTTAAAATTAATAAAACAATTCCATTAAATGTTGCAGGAGCAACCTTTAATGATGTAAGTTTTGATTTATTGGCTGATAACTTAGTTTTAGACGGTGCTAGATTTGTTTACAATTCACATGGTGCTGTTGTTTATGTTGACTCAGATAATGATGTCGTACAAAACTTAAACATTGTTGTAAATACTCCAAGTACTGCTGATACCTTTGCGATACTTGTTGAAAATTCTAAAAATGTACAAATATTAAATAATGTAATTACATATACTGCTTCAACTGCTAATCAAAATTGTTATAATCATGTGATTAGAGTTGATGGTGGAAAAAATGTGACTGTCTCAAGAAACAATATAACTGCTTACTTGCCTTTAAAAAAAGTAGACTTTGACCAACCTTACCCAAGTATCTACACTGACAAAGTTGCTGGTGTAGCTGTACAATCCTCCAATGAGTTTAAATTTACTTATAATAGATTATTAGTAAATGTATCAGTAACTAATTATGATTATCCGACATTAGATGCATTAATTATTGTGGATTCTAATAACTCATACATTGGTCACAATACAATTATTGAGATTGATGATGAAACCGAAGAAGGGAATAATAATTATTTATATGCAATTGATATTTACCAATGTTATGATATAACTATAGATGATAATAATATTACTTTAGAAAGTAAAGGCGGATCTATTATTCCAGGTACTAATAATGGTACTGGTACAGCATATGGTATTCAGTTAACTGGTGGTCATACTGGTGTAACAATATCTAATAATTATATTCATACTTCTAATAACGGTCCAAATGCAGGTATCTACTCACAAAACTTTATGGGTAGAACTGAGTTAACAATTACTGATAACACTATTTATGTTGAAGGTAATGCTGGAGAACATGAATGGTCATTAGTAACTGGTATGGAATTAGGCGATGACTATGCATATGTTGAGGGTAATACAATTACTGTAGTAAATAAAGCTCCTTATGAATCAGGAGATAATGCATATGGTATAAGTTATTCTCAATGGACTCCAAATGTTCATGTCTATGAAATCTATGATAATACAGTAACAGTAACAAATGGGGATTATGCAGTATATCTATTAAGTGCTGATGATACTAATGTCAATAATAATTGTTTAGATACAACAAATTATTGTTGTGACAATGCAGTTATTATTGGTAGTGGTTCCAATAATGATGTTTCAGATAATTATTGTACCCAATGTTCAAATTGTCCAAATTGTTCAGGGTGCCATTAAAAAACAATGTTAAAATATTTTAATGAGGGTAATGATTAACATTACCCTCAATTGATGATAAAATGAAGATAAAGTATTTTTTTATATTTATATTTATATTATTAGTAATCGGATCAATTGGTTCAATTTCAGCAATTGATGTGAATTCATCTACTTTTACAGAGGATATTGCTTCAAATCAATTTAATATTGATAATAATATTGATCTAGAATTAACTAATGATGAACCAATCTTTTCTCAAGTGGATAACATTAATGGGGTAAGTCAACCTGAAGATTCACGTGAAATATATGTTGGTCAGAATATTACTGAAAATGGTGGAAATGGATCTTATGAAAATCCATTTTCTACATTAGATTTAGCTTGTAAAAATGTTAGTGGTGAAGATAAAGTAACTGTAAATATATTTAATGGAACATATTATATTGGGTCTGAATTAAAATTTAACACAAATAATTTATTTATTCAAGGAATAAATGGTAAAGTTGTGATAAAAAACATGTATGACCAAACCAAAGCAAAACAGTCTTTTGGTTTGACTTCATCTTCAGCAAATTTTACAATATCCAACATTATTTTTGATGCTTCACAATGGTCTAAAGGATACTCAACAAGGCAATGGTTTGTTGCATTTTATGGAAATGCAAATATAGGAACTTTTATTAATTGTACATTTACTGGAAAAACATATGCAACTGGAGTAAAAAAAGAATTTAATGTGAATTACATTAATTGTACTTTTAATTATTATGGAATGAATAAACTTTTTTATAATACTCTTGGGGATAAATTAGATATTACATATTGTATTATAAATAATTGTATTTTTTTATTACCTGATGTTGAAATGATTTCATCATCTATATATTCAAATAAAAATATTACATTAAATAATATTTGGTTTGGTCAAAATTCTATTCCTGATTATATGAAAGGGATTTCCGGTTTAGATAGTACGGGTAGTCGTATTGACCCAATAGATATTTCAGTAGAACAATATGCAATTTTTTCCTTTTCTGAAAATTACATGGGTAATAATCAATATGAGATAATAGGTAAATTATGTTGGAATGGAACTAATGATACTGTAGGAACTACTTTTAATTTTTCTCCAATGACTGTCAATTTAACATCAGCTACTGGTGAAATTGTATCAAGTGTTACTTTAGAAAACGGAATGTTTAGAGTTGTTTATACAAGTAATTCCTCAGATAATACTGTTACTGCTAAATTGGATTATGAAACTATTGATTTAAACTTTACAAATGTTGATATTAATTTGGATGCTCCAGGTATTTACTATGGGGATGACCAAAAGATTGCAATAACATTGCCTCAAGCAACAAATTCTACAATTAATATCACAGTCAATAATAAAACTTATGAATTGAAGGTAAATGATTCATCATTAGCTACTTTCACTGTTCCTGAAGTTTTAAAAGAAGGAAAATATGCTGTTGAAGTGGTATTAAATGATGTTGAAAATCATATTTATGGAGTTAATTCCACAGAATTAGTTGTATCTAAAGTCGGTGATTACACTTTTACATCTATTGTTCCAACTGATGCTAAAGTAGACGACACTGTAACTATCAATGTTGAATTGCCATCAGACGCTACTGGAACTGTAATTGTAAGTGTTGGTGACAACAATTTCTCAGCTGATGCTTCAGCAAATGTTGAAATCAACATAACAGGATTAGTTGCAGGAGATAACAATATTATAGTTACTTACTCTGGTGATGACAAATACGTTAACAAATCATCTGAAAGTATTTTAACAGCAGAAAAAGTCGAATTAGATATAACTAATGAAACTTTAAATGTTGAAACACCAGAAGGCACTGTAAACCCAGAATTCAGCATTGCCTTACCAAACGATGCAACAGGTAACTTAACAGTCATTGTTAATAACAAAACATACACTCAAGAATTAGTAAACGGTAGTGCAAAAATCACTGTTGACGATTTAACTCCAGGAGATTACAACGCAACAGTAACATACACAGGTGATGATAAATACGATGTAATCACTACAACTACCAATTTAACAGTTCCAAAAGTGAATGTGCCAATAAACAACAATACATTAGTTACTGACACTCCAAAAGGGACCACAACACCAGAATTCAGCATTGCTTTACCAAATGATGCAACAGGTAATCTAACCGTAACAATCAACGGTAAAAACTACACCCAAGAGTTAGTAAATGGTAGTGCAAAAGTAACAATCCCTAACCTAACTCCAGGAGATTACAATGCAACAATAACCTACTCTGGGGATGACAAATACGATCCAATAGTGTCTAATATTGCTGTATCTGTTCCAAAACCAGTACTAACTGCTAAAAATTTCTCCATGCTATACACAAGTGGAACAAAATACACCGTACAAGTAAAAGTAGATGGAAAAGCAGTAACTGGAAAAATAGTTAACTTTGTAATAAATGGTAAAAAAACAACTGCAAAAACCGATAAAAACGGATATGCATCTGTAAAAATTACCTTGCCTCCAAAATCAAAAGCATACAAAGTAACTGCAAACTATTTAGGGGTAAAAGTAACCAACAAAGTAACTGTAAAAAGCATAGTCGTAGCTAAAAACCTAAAAGCTAAAAAATCAGCAAAAACACTTAAAATCAAAGTAACTTTGAAAAAAGTAAATAAAAAATACTTAAAAGGTAAAAAAGTAACCTTAAAATTCAAAGGCAAAACCTACAAAGTAAAAACCAATAAAAAAGGAGTTGCAACATTTACAATCAAAAAGAATGTATTAAATAAACTCAAAGTTGGTAAAAAATACTCATACAAAGTTACTTATGGAAAAGACAGTGTAAACAAAAAAATTACAATTAAAAAATAGGGATTTAAATTAATCCCTATTATTTCTTTATTTTTTTTATAGTGGGAGGTTAATTGGTCTATGAATTTCAAAAATTCGTTTATTATTCTTCTTTTATTAATATTGCTTTTTTCAATTTGTTCGGTATCAGCAAATCAAGACCTAAATGATACAATAACAAAAGGTGATTCAGCAATTGAAATAACTCCAGTAAATGAAGATATAACTTATTTAAATTCTGAAGATAATTTGTCTAATGATAAATTACTTAAATCAACACCACCGGATTCATTAGACAATAATGATGAAATGATAATTGTTAATAATTGGGATGAATTACAGTATTATTGTTCATTAACTGATAAGGATTACACATTAAAATTAAAGGAAAATACTAATTTTTACCCAGATCCTACTGATTTTAACAGTCAAATTAAAATCAACAATAATGTTAGAATTATAGGTTCTCAAGGAGCTTATTTTGGAGATACTTCACCGCATAGGGTTTATATTGATGATACACATCATACTGTTATAGATAATGGTGAAATAATTAATAGTTATAATCCAATTATCGTGCCAGATGACTCAAAAATTGGCATAACTTTAGAAAACATCACATTTAAATGGATTTATATAAAAAATTTAAAACCTGATGCAATTTTCCTGCAAATGGGTGGAAATGCCAAAAATGTAATAAAAAATTGTATTTTTAAAGATAATACATTGTCTGGTGGTCATTCATGTTTAGTTTATCTTAAAAAAGGAGATGCGATATTAGAAAACTGTTCATTTACCAATTGTACAACAGATTTTGGTTGTGTAAGTTTATATGATCCTAAGTCATATACTAGTGCACGAATGACTGTTAAAGATTGTTATTTTGAAAATAATTTTGCAAGAACTGAACCTGGTTGTATAAATAACTGTGCAATATTAACAGTTTATAATACTACTTTTTATAAAAATCGTGCAGGTTATTGGGCAGGTGCAATCCACACTCACTTCTGTGCAAGTGCAACAATTTATGATTCTAACTTTACAGATAATGTGGCTGGTTGGAATGGTGGAGCATTATACACTTACAGTGATTTAAAAATATATAATTCTATATTTGATGGAAACAATTGTACTACTAATAATGGTGGTGGAGCAATTGGAGCTTGTAAACATGTTTCCGCACCCCATATCTATATTGAAAATTCTTTATTTGAAAATAATGAGAATTTGTGCTGGGCTTTAGATGAATTATCAACTGATGGTACTGGTAGAGGTGGAGCAATTTCTTTAATGGATGAAGGCTCTTTAGAAGTCAGAAATACAACTTTTATTTCTAATGCTGCTTCAATAGGTACTGCAATATGTGCAATAGAAGCTGGAAGTTACGGATCACCGGACGTGATTATTGTCAATAATACTTTTATTAACCATACTCGTGCCGGGGATGTTTTAAAAGTTCGTGTGAAAGGTACGTTATGTAATATTTCTGATAATTATTATTTGGGCAATTCAATTGAATTTTCAAATTTAACATTAACTAAATTAAATGAAGGTAAGGAATATTCAACTTTACAAATCGCAGTTGATTTAAAAAATCCTTCATATTATGATTCAGATATTTTGGATAAAACATTCTATGATGTTTATGTTAATGGTAAATATGTTAAAACGGTTAACTCAACAATATTTACATTAGACTTTGGTGATTTGGACATTTGCAATGTTTATGTGATTCCAACAATTTCCAATAAAAAATCAAATGAGGTAACACTTGTAAGTACCCGTGAATATATTTTTGTCTCTAAACAAGGTAGTGACAACAATAATGGAACTACAAGAGATATACCGGTAAAAACTATTAAAAAAGCATTAGAGCTAGCTCGAAATTGTCAAAATATTATTGTTTTAGATGGAGATTACAGTGAAAATGTTGAAATTGATTATGATGTATCTTTAAAAGGAGAAAATGATGCAACATTAACTGATAAAATGTCTTTTGATGTTAATGCCAATAATTTCATCTTAAAAAATATCAATATTAAAAATTTAAATTCAAATCAATTCATCAAACAAAGCACAGGTAATCTAATTATTGATAATTGTATTTTTGAAAATAACCAAATATCTGAATTAATACAATCCAACTCAATAAAAATTACAAACTCAATCATACAAAATACCAAAGGATTAGTTATAAGTAGTAGTGGCTTATCAACAATTACCAACTCCATATTGTTAAACAATACTAATTTGATTAGTAGTAATGCTAATTATGATTTTGATGTTAATTGGTGGGGTAACACTTTGGAAAATTTCCTGGAAAAACCATTTAATAACATTAACAACTGGTTGGTATTAAATGCAACAAGCAACTGTAATTCTTTAGAAGTAAATCAAGTAGCTTTAATCAATTTTGGATTTTACTTATTTGAAAACAATACTGTTTCTAAATATAACAATTTAAGAGATATTGATTTAAAGATCACTCCAATAAACGGTACTTCTATCAACAAAACTTCAACAAACTCAAAAATAGAATATACACTAACTTCACTAAACAATGGCGAATTAATAGCAGAATACAAGAATATTAAAATAATCGTTAGTTTTGATTTTGTTAAAACAAATCCAAAAGTAGGAGTTCAAACTGAAAATATCATGTTTGGTGATGATTTAACAGTTAAAGTAACACTTCCAAAGGATGCAACAGGAAACATAACTGTAACTGTTGGCAATTCAAGTCAAAATAAAATAATCGATTCTAATAATTTGGTTTTCACATTCAACAATTTAAAAGCCAATAATTATGATATTGTCGTAGTGTATTTTGGTGATGATAAGTATCTATCCAAAGAAATTACTACTCAATCAAGTGTTTTAAAATATAATTCTACTACTGCTTTGGATATTGGTGTTTTTAATGTAGATGAGGACGTTATCTTGACAATCACTACTTTAAGTGATGCAACAGGAAATATCACACTTAAAATCAACGATAAAATCGAAACTTTAACATTAAACAACTCAAAAGCAACATACACTATTAAAAACATTAAAAGAGGGGATTATCTTATCTCTGTTATTTATAATGGTGATGATAAATATCTAAAAAGCAATGATACTAAATTCATTGAAGTAGATAATTTAAATGCAACACTTGCTGTAGATATTGATGATATTGTTTACGGACAGGATGCTGTAGTTCAAGTTGTTTTAAATGATGATGCAACTGGTAATATCACTGTTAGTGTTGATGGCATATCAAATACTGTTATTGTAAAAGATGGTAAGGCAACTGTTAAAATTAGTAATTTGGAAGCTGGTTTAAAAGAAGCTACTGTATTTTATACTGGTGATGATACTTACTTCAACAAGACAGTGTCACAAAATTTCACAATAAATAAAGCTGAACTGGTATTTGACATTACATCTGATGATATTAAAATAGGTCAGGATGCAATTGTCCATATCAGAGTTCCTGCAAAAACCACAGGTACTTTTACAATTGGCAGTGATATAATTACCCTTCCAATGTCTGGTATCATTGATTACATTATTTCTGATTTGGAAATCGGTGAATATGATATTACTGCAGTTTATAATGGAAATAATTACAATACTGTTTCAAATTCAACTTCATTTAGAGTTTTAGAATATCCTTCCCCTCAATGGGCAAATGAAGGGCAAAACAGTCAAAATACTGGTCAATCACCATACGAAAGCAACACCAACGGAGAAATAGCATGGTTTATTCAAATCAATAATGAAATCATTGGTAATTTAGTAATTGACAGTGAAGGAAACATTTATGTTGCAACTCATTCTGTAATCTATTCCTTTGATTGTAATGGTGATTTGAGATGGAATTATTCTTCTGAATCATTGGAAGGTAATTTCTCAGGTTTGTCTATTGGTCGTGACGTAATCGTATCTCCAAGTGAAGGAGACACATTATACTTCATAAACCAAACCAATGGATTAAAATATGGTTCATCAAATCTGTATCAGGGATCCAGTGCATTTGCTCCAATCATTGATTCAAATGCTAATTTATATGTTGTTAGTGAATATCAGCATGACTCAAACAGTTATAAATTGGTTAAAATTCCATATAAGTCATGGGAGTATGGTGGAGAAATTATATCTGTTGATTTGGGAAATGTCAAGCCGTTGACTGCTCCTGTTGTCAGTGATGATTTGATTGTTGTTTTATCTGAAGGTAGGCTTAGGGTAATTGATGCAAAAACTTTACAAACTAAATTCATCAAAGCAGGTAATTACGCAAATATAAAACCTGTCATTGGCGAAGGCAATATTGTTTATGCTTTTTTAAGTGATTCTATTGTTGCATATTCCATATCTGGTTCTCAATTATGGAAAACTAAAGTAACTGGTGGTGTTGGAAATAAATTAGTATTGGATTGTGAAAAAGGATTGTATTCAATCAATTCCAAAGGCAACTTATATAGGTATGATTTGATTAATGGTAAAGAATCATTAATATCCAGTTTAAAAGTTACTTCTGGTGTTTTAATTGGAAATAATGGTAATTTGTATCTTGCATCTGATGATACTTTTTATGAGTTAAATTCCAATGGTGAAATATTGTGGAAATCAACTATTGACTCTAATATTAACGGTAATCCTGTAATGGATGAAAAAGGAACAGTTTATGTTACTTCACAGGATAACAAAATCTATGCTTTAACACACGTTGAGTTAAAAGATCCTAATCTCATTGTCAATGTAGATGATAAATATATTACTGTGGATATTGACAGTCAGGCTACTGGTGATGTAATTTTCACTCTCGAAGGGAATGAATATAAAAATATTTTCAATAAGTCTATTGAAGATTTAAGTTCTGGAAGTTATCAATTAAACATTTCCTTTGCTGGTGATGGAAGATTTAATAGTGTTTCTAAAGTGATTAATTTTACAGTAAAACCTAAAGTTTTACCTGAAATTGAATCCAGTAAAAAAGATACTGTTTCTGTTAGTCTTCCAAGTGATGCAACAGGTCAACTGACTGTAACTGTTGGAAATAAAACATACACTCAGGAATTGGTTAATGGTAAAGCATCAATTTATGTTCCAGGTTTAGATTCAAGCAGTAATGTAGTTATTAGTTATTCTGGTGAGGGTAAATATGCTTCATTTACAAGGGAAGTTAATGTTGCATCTACTAAAGTAAAATTAACTGGCAGTAACTTAAACATGCTTTATACAAGTGGAAGTTATTATAAGGTTAAACTAACACAAAATGATGTTGCTTTAGTTGGAAAAACTGTTACTTTTGTTGTTAATGGCAAAAAGATAACTGGTGTAACTGATAAGAATGGAATTGCTTCTGTTAAAATAACACTTGCTCCAAAAACATACACTGTAACTGCACAGTATAGTAGTGTTAAGGTGTCTAATAAGGTAGTTGTTAAAAGCATTGTGTCTGCTAAGAATATAAATGCTAAAAAGTCTGCAAAAACACTTAAAATCAAAGTAACTTTGAAAAAAGTAAATAAAAAATACTTGAAAGGTAAAAAGGTAACTTTAAAGTTCAATAAAAAGACTTTTAAAGTAAAAACCAATAAAAAAGGTGTTGCAACTTTTACAATCAAAAATAGCATTTATAAAAAGTTAAAAGTAGGTAAAAAGTATACTTATCAAGTAACTTACCTAAAAAACACAGTTAAAAAGTCTATAAAATTTAAAAAATAAAAATAGGAATAATGTTTCCTATTTTTTTCTTATTTTTTTTAGGAAGTGAATTTTTATGAATATTAATCAAAAATTCTTCTTTTTAGTTTTATTTTTTGTGTTAATTCTTTCTTCTAGTTGTGTATGTGCTGAAGAAATTAATGAAATCAATTCAACTTCAATAAATCAATATTCTTTAGTTGAAACAGATAATTCTGATATTGTTGGTGCAATGAATTCTCAAAATGAATTGTTGAGTGATGAATCTGATGAAATTGTTGTTAATGATTGGGATGAACTTCAGTATTATTGTTCTTTAACTGATAGGGATTATACTTTAAAATTAAAGGAAAATACTAATTTTTATCCAACAAATCCAACTGATTCTAATTGTCAGATAAAAATTAATAATAATGTAAAAATTATTGGGAGTGTTGATTCTTATATTGGTGATTCTTCATTTCATCAATGTTACATTCCATCAGATGGAAATCATTATGTTTTGGAAGGAGGTCAATTTGTCACATATAATCCAATTGTTGTTCCTGATAATAATCGAAAAAGTTTAACTCTGGAAAATATTACATTTAAATGGATTTATTGTAAATATTCTCCTGATGCACTTTTTATGAAGTTGGGCGGTGGAGGTAATTATATAATCAAGGACTGTTCATTTGTAGGTATTACTAATGTTTTAGGAGATGGAAATATTATCCGTCTTCAAAAAGGTAAAGCAACATTAGATAATTGTTCTTTTATTAATTGTAGCGTTCCTAAAGGAATCATTGATATTTATGGGCAACAATCTATGATTGTGAATAATTGTTATTTTGAAAATAATTTTGCTTACGAACATACGACTTGTATCAAAAATTACGGAAATTTGAAAGTTTTTAATACCAAGTTTTATAAGAATCGTTCTGCTGCCTGGGCTGGTGGAATAACTACTTATGATCAGGGGGTTACTGATATTTACAATAGTAATTTTACAGGCAATGTTGCCGGTTGGAACGGTGGAGCCTTGTATTGCTATAATATAATGAATATCTATAATTCCACTTTTGTTGATAATAATTGTACTACTAATAATGGTGGTGGAGCAATAGGTGCTTGCCAATTTGTTGGAATTCCTAGAATCTACATTGAAAACTCTTTATTTAAAGATAATAATAATTTATGCTGGGCTTTAGATTCATTGTCCACTACTGGTACTGGTCGTGGTGGAGCAATTTCTTTTATGGATAAAGGTTCTATTGAAGTTAGAAATTCATTATTTATTTCTAATTCTGCTTCAATTGGGACTGCGATTTGTGCTTGGGAAGCGGGAAGTTATGGATCTCCTGATATTTATATTATAAACAATACTTTTATTAATCATACTCGTGCAGGTGATGTGTTGAATGTTAAGGTGATTGGAACTGTGTGTAATGTTTCTGGAAATCACTATATTGGAAACTCTATTGAATTTTCAAATTTAACATTAACTCCTTTAAATACGGGTAATGAACAAGCAACATTCAAAATCAATGTAAAATTATCTAATCCTGATTATTATGAAGATGATATTCTAGACAGGACATTTTATGATGTCTACATTAACAATAAGTATTCTAAAACTGTCAATTCTACTGTTTTTACTATTGATTTTGGTGATTTGGATATCTGTAATGTTTATGTTGTTCCGACTATTTCAAATAGTAAGTCTAATGAGGTTACTGTTGCAAGCACTCGTGAGTATATTTTTGTTTCAAAAAATGGCAGTGACAACAACAAAGGGTCTTCAAGGTCCTCTCCTGTAAATACGATTAATAAAGCTTTGGAGTTGGCTAAGGATTGCAGAAATATTATTCTTTTGGATGGTAACTGGAGTGAAAATCTCAAAATAGATTGTGATGTTTTAATTAAAGGTGAGAACAATGCTACGCTAACAAACACTGCTCAATTTGTTTTAAACAGTAATTTCACTCTTAAAAACATGAATGTCATAAACTTGAGTGTGGATAATTTCATCAGGCAGAATAGTGGTAATTTGATTGTTGAAAATTGTATTTTCAAAAACAATGCTGCTGTTAATTTAATTGATGCAAGGCATGCGGAAATATCAAAGTCAATCATTATAAACAATAATGCGACACTGATTAACAATAATGGCTATGCTTCAATCACTAACTCTGTTATTTTAAACAATACTGATATACTCAAAGGCAATCAAAACTATGTTTTGGATTATAACTGGTGGGGAAGTACTTTAAAAAACCCGGCCAAACCTGTGAATTTAAACATCAGCAATTGGCTGGTTTTAAATGCCACAAGCAGTGTTAATCGTTTAGAGCAAAATCAGGTAGCTTTAATTTCCCTTGGTTTTTATTTAAACAATGCCTCCAAGTATACCAATCTTCCGGAAATCGAATTCACTTACAATGCATTGAACGGCAATCTCGATTCAAGACTTGCATATACATTAACAGCTTTAAAAGACGGTGTTGTTACTGTTAACTATAATGATGTTTACTATGACATTATTTTTGAGTTTTTAAAGTCAAACCCTAATCTTCAAGTTAAAACAGAAAACGTCATGTTTGGAGAGGATGTTGTCATACAAATCAGCATGCCAAGTGATGCTTCAGGAAATGTTACTGTTGAGATTTCCAATTTGACACAAACAATGAAAGCCTCAAAGGACATGATTTTCACTTTCAAGAATTTAAAAGCTGATAATTACGTGGTTAATGCAGTTTTCAGCGGTGATGATAAGTATCTTCCACAGAATGCAACTTCAAATGTTCAGGTTTCAAGATATCCTTCAAAAACTGACCTGGAGATAAGTGAAATTAAAGTAAATGAGGATGTTTTGATTAGTGTTTCATGCTTAAGTGACGCACAGGGAAATGTAACCTTATACATTAACAATAAAGCTCACACATTGGCATTGACAAATGCTAAGACAACATATACTATCAAAAACATTACTCGTGGTGATTACATCATCAAAGCGGTGTATAATGGTGATGATAAGTATCTTGAAAGTCAAAGTTCGACCAAAATAGAAGTTGACAATCTAAATGCATCAATGTTAATTGAAGCAGCAGATATCATTTACGGTGAAAGTGCTGTAATCATTGTCAGGTTGAATGATAATGCAACTGGAAATGTCACTGTAACGGTTGACGGTAAGTCCAACTCATCAGGTGTAGTTGATGGTCAATCTGTAATTATTTTAAGCGGCCTTGAAGCGGGAGACAACAAGAACATCACTGTTTTCTATACTGGTGATGATACCTACTTTAATAAGACAGGGGCTACCGAGTTTACTATCTCAAAGGCAGATTTGACATTTGATATTTCTGCCGATAACATTAAGATTGGTCAGGATGCAGTAATACACATTAACGTTCCGGCTAAAACCTCCGGAACTTTCACAATCGGTGGGGATGTTATCACTATTCCATTGTCCGGTGCTGTTGAGTATGTCATAAGCGATTTGGCAATCGGCGAGTATGAAATAACTGCAATTTATGATGGAAATAATTACAATACTGTTCAAAATTCCACTACATTTGCTGTTTTGGAATATCCTATCTCACAATGGCCAAATGAAGGATTGGATTCCAAAAGCTCCTACAAGTCACAATATGGATCTGACACTAACGGTGAAATTGCATTTATTATCGATTTGGAGGAGGATATTGTTGGTGCTTTGACAATTGATAGTGATGGAAACATTTATGTTACAACACAAAACGGAATATATTCCTATGATGCTAATGGCAGTTTGAGGTTTGTTTTCACTCCTGATACTCGTGAGGGCAATTTTTCAGGAACATGCATCGGCCGTGATGTTGTTATTTCACCTAAATCAGGTGATACATTGTATTTTATCAATCAGACTACTGGTGAGAAGTATGGTTCTTCCAATCTTTATCAGGGTTCCAGTATTTTTGCACCGATTATTGATTCCAATGCTAATGTATATATTGTAAGCGAGTATCAGGTTACCTCAGGCAGGTATAATCTTGTCAAGATTCCTTATAGGATGTGGGAGTTCGGTGGAAATCCTATTTTGGTTGATCTTGCTAAAACAGCACCGTTATGCTCACCTACAGTTAATGAAAATATTGTTGTGGTGCTTTCTGAAAACAGGTTGAGGGTTTTGGATGCAAATACTTTGCAGTTCATTTTCATAAAATCAGGTAATTATGCAAATGTGTGTCCGGTTATCGGTGAAGGCAATATTGTTTATGCTGCATTAAGTGATTCTGTTGTTGCATATTCTATGTCCGGTTCTCAATTGTGGAAAAGCAAAATAACAAGTGGTGTCAGGCAATTGCTTTTGGATGAAGATGTCTTGTACTCTTTAAATGCTGACGGCAAATTGTATAGGTATGATGTTTTGACAGGTAAACAGGGATTAGTTTCCAATTTGAATATCACTTCTGGTGTTTTGATTGGAAATGACAGTAACTTGTACTTTGCTTCCAATAATATTTTCTATATGGTTTCAGGTGATGGTGAAATTTTGTGGAAGTCTGATTTGTCTACTAAAATTACTGGTAATCCTGTAATGGATAAAAATGGTGTGATTTATGTATCTTCTTTCGACAATAGGATTTTTGCCTTAACTTGTGGTGATTTAAAAGATCCTAATCTCACAGTCAGTGTTGATGATTCATACATCATTATTTCAGTTGACAGTCAGGCTGCTGGTAGTGTTTCATTTGATTTTAACAATGTTTCCTATGAGAATGTCTTCAATATCTCAATTTCTGATTTGGCTGAGGGCAACTATCAAATCAATGTTACTTACAGCGGTGATTTGAGATTCAGGCAAACTTCTGAAATTGTCACTTTCACAGTCAAACCTGAAGTTGTTCCAGAAATAGAATCAAACATAAAAGATACTGTATCAATCACTCTTTGTAAGGATGCAATCGGTAACTTGACTGTTATTGTAGGTAACTACACATGCACTTTGGAATTGGTTAATGGTAAGGTAGCTATTACAGTTCCGGGTTTGGATTCTATGGGTGATGTCACTGTGATTTATTCCGGTGACAGTAAATATTCTGGATTTAATAAGACAACAAATGTCGCTTTAGTGAAGTCCAAATTAACAGCCAATAACTTGAATATGCTTTATTCAAGCGGCAAGTACTTTAAGGTTAGGTTGACACAGAACTCAAATCCGATGGGAGGTAAGACTGTTGTTTTTACTGTCAACGGTAAAAAGATTACTAGGGTTACTGATGCTGATGGTTATGCTTTAGTTAAAATAACCCTCGCTCCAAAAACTTACTCTGTAACTGCTGAGTATAATGGGGTTAAAGTCAAAAATAAGGTTGTTGTTAAAAGCATTATTCAGGCGAAAAATGTTAACGCCAAAAAGTCTTCAAAGTCAATCAAAATCAAAGTTACCATCAAAAAGGTCAACGGTAAGTACCTTAAAAACAAAAAAATAACCTTAAAGTTCAACAAGAAGACTTTAAAAGCAAAAACCAACAAGAAAGGTGTTGCAACATTCACCATCAAAAACAGCGTCTACAAAAAGCTCAAAACAAACAAGAAGTACACCTATCAGGTCATCTACGGCAAAGACAAGGTCAAGAAGACAATAAAATTCAAAAAATAAATGGGGAATTTTTCATTCCTCAACTTTTTTTATTTTTTCATGTAGATTAACCATTTCAAAGATACTATTTTTATACTCAAAATCAATTTAATTGAAAATCCAATCAATTAAAATAGCTACATCACTAATCATAATTATAATTACTCACTCTTTCTTCAAGCATCAGGATACTTATTTCCAGTCATGGTTCCCGTTCAGTAACATAACTTATATATACTTGGTGGATAACTAAAAGATTACGAAATGGATTTTTATAGGAGACATCTGTTTAATCTATCGAAATAAAAAAGAGGTTATAAGAAAATGTATTACACTACAGACCAGGATTTAATTGAAGATTTTCACTTAAGGTCAGGTCATAGCGTTGGATCTAAAAAATCATACAGGACAGTATTCAACAAATACACAGCATTCCAC
>NZ_OMWD01000022.1 GCF_900314695.1 uncultured Methanobrevibacter sp.
TACTTTTAAATTAAAAATAAAGAAAAATTAGAAAAGAAAATAATGTTTCTCTTCAAAAATTTTTTTGATCAAAATCAATTAAGTTTTTGAAAGAGCCAAATTAATATGTTGGGGGATTAATAAATATGAATGAAAGGGCTAACGAAAATTCTTGGATTCCCTTAATAGTTGTGGCTTGTGCTTCATTTATTATAGTATTGGACTCTTTTTTCATGAATGTTAGCATTTCTCGAATTGTTGTTGATTTGAATACTGATGTTAGTACTATTCAAATGATTGTGTCGTTTTGTACTCTTATTACTGCTGCATTGATACTTCTCAGTACCAAACTTCAGGACATAGTAGGTAAAAAGAAACTGTTTTTAATTGGCGCTACACTTTTTGGTATCGGCATATTTGCTGCGGTAATAAGTTCAAGTGTTATAATGTTTTTTGTCGGATGGTCAGCGATTAAAGGTATTGCTGCGGCATTAATGCTGCCTGCCATAGTTTCAATAATAAGCGGAACATATTCCGGTAAAAAACGTACAATTGCTTTGGCAACTTTAGGGATAGTGGCAGGACTTGCAGATACTTTAGCTCCACTCCTTGGTGGAATCATTACAACTTTTTTCAGTTGGAGATACACTTTTGCATTCGAATTAATATTCATTTTATTTATTTTAGTAATGCAAAATAAAATACCTGATTTCAAACCTACTGAATCTAAAAACGATCTTGATATTATTGGTGCTATAATTTCCAGTATAGGTCTTTTTTTGCTTGTGCTCGGTATTTTGACTCTGACTAAGGAGGTCACTACCAGCATAATTGAGATAATTTTGGGATTAATAGTCTTGGCAATCTTTATATGGTATGAACTCAAAAGAAAAAGGTCAGGCAAGGTGCCATTGCTTGATATTGATTTATTTAGAGACAAAAATTTGCGTGTGGGTACATCTATTAAGTTATTATATAATATTATAATAACTGGAACATTTTTTGTAATGGTTCTGTTTTTCCAAAGTGTATTGCAGTTAAATCCATTCGATACGGGTTTGGCTTCACTTCCGTTTGTTCTGGCTTTGCTTATTTTTTCATTGACAGCACCAAAACTAATTGGAAAACTGAATCATAAGACACTCATGGCAATAGGATGTATAATATCTATTGTCGGATGTCTGATTTTAAGTTATCAATTTAAATTAAATGTAACCATGCTGGATTTAATTCCAGGACAGTTTTTACTCGGGACAGGTCTTGGCTTTATGATGGCTTTAGCAGCGGATGTTGCATTATTTGATGTTCCTGCTGAAAGCCAAAATAACGCATCAGGTATTATTACAACTGGTGAGACATTAGGTTCATCAATGGGTACAGCAATTATTGGAATAATTCTAATTCTTGGAGTTATGGGTGGTATTAGTACTGCAGTCGATACCTATGCACCCGATTATTCAGGAAACGAGCAATTCCATCAGGAGATCTATGATTACTTCCAAAAATTAGATACTATAGAGGGACAAGATAGTGTTGTTGTGAATACTGCAGATATAATTATTCAGAATGCAATGGCATCCGTAATGTATGCATTAGCTGCCGTGTTAGTAGTTATTTTAATTATAACGCTGCGGATAAAAGATAAAAATATTAAAAAACAATGAGAGTTTATCTCTCACTTACTTTTTTTTAAGGGGGAGGTTGGCAGATATTTGGATAATTCATTAATGTAATTTCTAATTAGAGTATTGATCTTATTAATGGTGAAGCTATTTTCTAATTACTTCACTATCATGTAAATTTTTAAAATATATGCAATCGAAAGGGATTTTCACAGTTATTGAACATTCCTGATAATATATATATGTCTTAAGCATGAATGGGTTCAACATGTCTGGTAATATCTATTGATGGTGATGTTGTAAAAAAGGTTAGGGAAGCGGCCTATATTAATTCACAACGAAGATTAATGTAATGGCTAAATTTTTCTTCTTAATTCATAGGAGATATATTCGTGGCACAGCGATGGAAAACTTTTTTTATTTTAAAACTAATTTAGTATTATGAAAAAGTTTTTAAGTGATGCATTAAAATTCCAATGGAAAACAATAATAATCATTTTTGCATTACTCATTATTCAGACATTTTTTCAAATGGAGATAATTGATTTGTTCAGCATAGCTTTAACTGGAGTTAAAGAACAGAAAATAGGCTTGCTTTTCAAATCAGGATTATACATGTTAGTGTATACTGCCTTTGTGATGATTTCCATTTATGCTGTCTCTTTTCTCTCAACAAGAGTGGCTTCAAAAGCAGCATATACAATACGTGAGAAAATATTTCATATTCTAATGAACTTGCCTGATGAGGAAATTGCCAACTTTAAAATTTCAGGGCTAACCACACGGTCAACCAGAGGAATGTCCTCAGAACAGGGATTTATAGTGATAATACTCACACAATTAATGCTGATTCCAGTTACACTCACAGCAATTATATATGAAATAGCATTGATTGATGGGACTTATGCGATATTCTTCTTGTCATTTGTTGGTGTTATTGCCCTTCTTGTAATTTTTAGAATGAAACAAATTGTAAAAATATTTTTCAGAGCTAAAAAGACATATGGGAAGTTAAACCTGATGTTTCTCTCCAAAATCACCGATATTGCCCTCAAGATTCCATTTAATAAACAGGAGTATGAAGTTGAATTTGAAAAGGCATGTGAGAATTCATATGATAAAAACGTTAAGTATATCTTAAGTCAATATTACCTGGGCCCAGTATTATTATGGGGTTTATATGCTGTTGTTCTGATTACATTTGCAATGATCAATTCCGGGTACACTATTGGCTTTGAAACTGACAGTGTAATTGATTCATTTATTATTCTGATATATGTTGCATACTTCGTTTCTACATTGACATTTGTTCCAGCTTTAATTGATAGGTGGCCACGTGCATATGCCACTTCCGTGCGTTTAGAGGAAGTCCTGAACATTGAAGATAAAATCATAAAATCTGAAAACACAAATGACCATCCAAAAGAAATAGAAATCGCTGAGGGTGATATTGATTGTGAGGATAAGGGCATATGGGCTGAAAGAAAAGATATCTTCCAAAAATTCCGCAGAATATTGAAAGACGATAAGGCCAAAACAATAATATCAATGATTTTACTCACGGCATCTACATTGTGCATGGTTTATGCTCCTAAAGTTGCAGGAAAGACGGTTGATTTATTGAGTTCTAACGTGAATTCATCTAACGATTTTGCCATCTACACTAATCTTGCCTTGTTGTTGGCATTATATTCTGTAGGGTATCTGTTTAAAGTACCTCCAAAGAGAATCATGGGAGTTATTGGTGAAAAGGTTGCATATAATTTAAGAATGAAATTATTTGATAAACTTGATGCTGTTGGTTCAGGATTCATTCAGGAAAATTCAAAGGGTCAGATTCTATCTAGATTAAACAATGATGTGATGAACATCAGGGAGTTCGTTTCTTTCCGTATTTCTGAAATTTTTGCGCAAATCCTATCGATAGTCCTTGTAATGGTATTGATGGTGATGACAGACTTTAGATTGAGCTTAATATATCTGATGATACTGCCTGTTTATGTGATTTGCTTTTATTTATGTGATTATAAATCTAAATACTATTACGATGGTCATCAAAAGCATTTGGGGCGATTGATGAGCTATTTTGAAAGAGGCCTGTCAAATCGTGATTCATTCCATGAAAAAGGATTTAAAAAAATCAACCAAACTGTAATTGACTATTATGCAAAATCTCGAAATGTTACTAATGTTATGGAGCCTATTACGATCTTTTTAACAAATGTAAGTAATATAACTGTTTATATGGCAGGTGTTTACTTGTTATCAGTTAATGAAATACAGCTGGGAACCTTATTGGCAGTTATTATGTATGGACAATTGATGACAAAACCTATTAAGAAACTAAGTGCCTCAATGGCTTCTATTGAAACTGCATTTTCAAGCATCAAGAGGATATTTGCGATTATTGACTATCAAAAAGAGGAATAATTGAATTTCAATCATGCAATATGTATTTGGACAATTTCGTTAATTATGCCAACCTCAATATGTTGGTTAAAAAGAATCAGATGTTGCATAATCAGGATTCGACATTGCTGATTGGTGATGTTGTAAATGAAGTCATTAAGTAAGGATAAAACAATAGTTAATTGTTAGCTTTTCATATATTGGTAAAAATATTGTCTAATCAATAGATAAACTAAACAAATAGTTATAACTTTAAATATTTTTAACAATAAAAATTATAATCATGTCAAGAACTTACCTTAAATTTAAAAGTACAAACAGAGAAGATGAAGAGCAAACAATATTGAGAATTTTGAAAGAGAACAAATACAAAAAAAGAGAATCTCATGGGGAGGAATTTTATCAACATGGATCCGGAATAGTCACATCTCCACAGTTAATTAAATACACATTTAAAGATGATATAATTGTAATAGAATCATGGGTTAGAGAATTTGGATTCCTTGGTGAATCCAGTTTAGAAGGTTCCAGCCAAATATTTGCTAAAAAATCAGCCAAAGGAACATTAAAAAAAATTCAGGAAGGACTGGGGTTAGAAATTATTGAACAAGGAACTTTATAATAACTGTTTACAGATGAACAAACCTTAATTTTAATTTTTTAACAATAATCTGGTGTATTGTATAAAACAAATTTCACTAATAGTAGTAGATAATTTGAAGTGTGTTATGCCAACGCCAATATGGCTCTGGTCAAATGGAACTAAAAGTTGCATAATCCGGATTCACCATTGCTGATTGGTGATGTTAATATGATGATGTTGTAAAAGAGGTTAGTGAATCTAGCTATATTGATTTACAACTATGTTATTCTAATAATTGTTTTTTAAATCCTTCTTTTGCTTTTATTATTGTTTTTTCATCGTATAAGTCTTTATTATTGTTTAAAGTAAATTCAACTAAATCATAAATGATTTTATTCAATGATTTGCCTTTGTCTGTTAAGAAATATTCATCAGCATCTTTTTTAATTAATTCCTGTTCTTCCATGAATTTCAAACTTCTGGACAATGCCTTGTTTGACATTTCAGGTCTTTCCTTTTGAAATTCGCTAAATCTGGTTTTTCCAAAGAACATGTCGCAAATAATTTGCAAAACCCATTTTCTATTGATTATATCGAGGGACAATTCAACGGGACAGTGAGTAAGTTCAAAATCAAAATATGTCATATGGTTTAAAAGTTTCTATTTTGTCTTATTTTAATGTTTAGGTGTCATAGCCGTCACTTTGACTTTTTATATTTATTTATTGAGATAATTAATTATGACATTAAAAGATAATCTTCCAAAAATTGCCCTTGGTGCTTGGGCATGGGGTAATGATGGAACTTTTGGAAACGAACATAAAATCGAAGACTTAAAGCCAATCTATGATAAATCAATGGAATTGGGATTAAACCTTTGGGATACTGCATATGTCTATGGAATGGGAAAATCTGAAGAGGTTTTAGGTGAATTCTTAAAAACTTCCAATCGTGAAGATTTTGTAATTTCAACCAAATTCACACCTCAGCTTGCCGAAATGTTTGAGGCAAATGAGGTAACATCAATGTATGAAAACAGCGCAAAAATATTGGGCGTTGAAGACATTGACATTTTCTGGATTCACAATCCTGTCGGAGCGCCTGAATGGACTAAAAAGTTGGTTGAAACCGCAAAAGAGCATGACATTAAAATGATTGGTGTTTCAAACCATAATCTTGCAGAAATCGAAGAGGCAAATGAGATTTTAAAAGAGGCGGGCTTAAAGCTTGGAGCTGTTCAAAACCATTACAGCCTACTCAACCGTTCATCTGAAGATTCAGGAATCCTTGAGTACTGTAAAGAGAATGACATAATCTTTTTCTCATACATGGTTTTAGAACAGGGCGCATTGTCCGGCAAATATGATACTGCTCATCCTTTCCCTGAAGGATCAGACAGAGCAAATGCATATGGTGGAAGTTTGGCAGAAATTGAGGAATTGAATAAAGCTATTGCAGAAATTGCAGAAAATCACAATGCAAAAGTTGCACAATTGCCGATTGCATGGGCAATAGCTAAAGGAACACTTCCAATTATTGGAGCAACAAAGGTTCACCATGTTGAAGATGCAGCTGATGCAGTAAACATTGAATTAAGTGATGATGAAATTAAAACAATGGAAGAACTGGCAGATAAGGCCAATGTCAATACAATAAGAATTTGGGAAAAGGAAATGAAATAATTTCTATTCCTTACTTTTTTTTAAGAATGCATATTGTGGCATTTTTGCCACTATAACTATTAAAAATATTAATGAACAAATAATTTCTCATGGCACTTGAAGAGAAATTGTATGCAAATCAATTTGAAAGAAATATTGTGGGCAGTGCAATTAAATCCATAAGCAATAAATGGACATTTTACATTTTAAAGGATTTGTTTTTGGGAAAAAAGCGTTTTTCACAATTTCTAGAAAATCGTCCAAATCTAGACAATAAATCTCTTGCAAGATGCCTTAAATCAATGGAAAACAACAATCTAATTCAAAAAAAGATTAATAATCATGAAACAGAATATTTTTTAACTTCAAAAGGAATGAAACTAAATAAGGTATTATATGAATTGATTATTTTTGCTTTGGATACTCACGATGGAGATTTCTACACGGATGATGAAATCATGTTCATAAAAGAAATTTATGTTGATATTCTTGACTTATGATTGGTGATAATATGTTGGATAAAAAAATTGTTTTGGTGCTGATTTTCATTGTAGCAATATTGAGTATTTCTGCAGTCAATGCATCTGAAAACAGGGATAATTCAACTGATGTTGTTGTCAATAATGAATCAATAGCAGACAGTATGCCAATATTCAATGAGTCTAATGCTGTTTCAAATGGAAGCGCCCAAACAGAAGTGACTAAAAGTAATTTAACTGAACCTAAATCGATTTCACTGTCTGTTTCAAAATTATCAACAACATACGGATCAGGCAAATATTTCAAGGTAAAAGTGATTGACAGCAAAGCTAAAAAACCTGTAGCAAATGTTAAACTTATTTTAAAAGTATATTCTGGTAAAAAATATAAAAAAATCACTGCAGCAACTGATTCTAATGGAATTGCAAAATATTATGCATCTAATTTAGGCATTGGCAATCATAAAGTGACAATAAATGTCAAAGATTCTAAAAAGTTTTCATCAAAGATGAAATATAGTTCGATTAAAATCTCAATGGCTAAACTAAAAATTTCAGCTCCAAAAATCACAGCTTATTATAAGGAATCTAAAAAGTACAATATTGCTATTAAAAACAGGGAATCCAAAAAACCGATGAAGAATATTAAAGTAATGATAAAGGTTTTCACAGGCAAAAAATATAAGAAATACTCTTTGAAAACGGATAAAAAAGGGATTGTGGGTTTCAACATGAAATCATTGTCTAAAGGCAAACACAATGTTGTTATTAATATTAAATCAAACTCTAAGGTTAAATCGGCTGTTTTAAAAACATATATTAAGACTATTGTTCGTTCAAATATAATAAAGCTTAAAGTCAATAGTCATGTTTTAAATGTGAAACTGGAAGATAATTCCGCAGCAAAAGCACTTATGGACAAATTAAAAATGGGTGATGTTACCATTCATGCTGAGGATTACGGAGGCTTTGAAAAAGTTGGGGATTTGGGCTTTTCACTTCCGAGAAGCGATAAATACATTACCACTTCAGTAGGGGACATTGTACTTTATGACGGTAATGAGATATCACTATTCTATAATTCAAATTCATGGTCTTATACAAAACTGGGTAAAGTACAGAATATTAAAGATTTGAAGAAGATTTTGGGAAATGGTGATGTAAAATTGGTTTTAAGTTTAAAATAACAAGTATCTAGGTGATATGATGTCTTTCATTAAAAAAATTTGTTTTATAGTCGTATTTAGTTTAATTGCTTGCACTGCGGTTAGCGGAGATGATAGTATGGATGATTTAGTTAAAGTCAAAATCAATGATGATGTATTTGATGTTAAATTGGAAAATAATTCCGCCACACAGGAATTGATTAAGGAATTGAAAAAAGGAAATGTCACTGTTAATGCATCTGAGTATGGAGGTTTTGAAAAAGTTGGGGATTTGGGCTTTTCACTTCCGACAAGTGATGAAAATATTGGTACTGCTCCTGGAGATATTGTATTGTATCAGGGAGACAAAATATCCTTGTTTTACGGTTCCCATTCCTGGAGCTATACAAAACTTGGTAAAATAGATGATGTTGACTCCAATAAACTAAAGGAAGTTCTGGGGTCAGGCAATGTAACATTGGAGTTTAGTTTAAAGTAATTTAATTTATAATGTGATATTATGGAAAATATTGAGATAACAAAAGAATGGGACAAGGTTTTTCCCAAAAGCGAAAAGGTAAATCATGAAAAGGTAACATTCAAAAATAGGTATGGAATAACTTTGGTTGCAGATTTGTACAAACCAAAAGATTCTAAGGATAAATTGCCTGCTATTGCATGTGCAGGACCATTCGGTGCTGTAAAAGAACAGGTTTCAGGTCTCTATGCACAAACATTGGCGGAAATGGGATTTTTGACAATAGCTTTTGATCCGTCATTTACCGGTGAAAGTTCAGGCGAACCTCGTGATATGGCATCCCCCGACATCAATACTGAAGATTTTCAGGCTGCAGTTGACTATCTTGTCACATCAGATGATGTTGACGGTGACCGGGTAGGAATTTGCGGAATCTGCGGATGGGGAGGAATGGCGCTAAATGCTGCGTCTCTTGATACTCGTATAAAAGCAACAGTTACCTCAACAATGTATAATATGACTCGTATTAATGCAAAGGGATATTATGATGCGGATGATAATGCCGATGCAAGATATGAAATGAAAGTTGCCCTAAACAATCAAAGAACTGAAGACTTTAAAAACGGGGAATATGCAAAAGCAGGAGGTGTTATTAAAGAGGTGACTGATGACCTGCCACAGTTTGTAAAGGATTATCATGACTTTTACATTGAACCTTTAGGGTATCATCCAAGATCTCCCGGTTCAAATGATGGATGGAATGTAATAGGATGCATGTCATTCATATCTCAGCCGATTATAGCATATTCTGATGAAATCAGAACGCCCATTTTAATGATTCATGGGGAAAATGCACATTCCAGGTATTTCTCAGAAGATGAATTTGCAAAATTGACTGGAGACAACAAGGAGTTAATGATTATTCCAGATGCTGTTCACACTGATTTGTATTATAAAACTGATGTAATACCGTTTGAAAAGATTGCAGAATTTTTCAATAAAAACTTGTAAGTTACTTTAAATAGTAACTATTATTTTTTTAAAACATGTTTTCCATAACCTAACTTGGAATCTTCAATCATTGTTTTCTCATTAATTGTTATTGAATAGTTATAATATGTACACAATTATGTAATATATTTTATCTTTAAAATGCAAGAATACTACAACTTCTGCAAGTTGTGGATGAATTGCACTATTGGGTGTACTGTCTTTTTTAATTAATTTTATTGTGTTTTATTTTATTTGCGTTTTTTTTTGAGGCTATTTTATGTCATGAATTTTTATTCAGTATACTTTTTTGTTATTGTATTATTAAATAATTGCTTTGGGTATGAAAAATTGTTTTGGGTTTGAAAAATTGCTCTGAGTTCGTTATTCGATTACTTTTCAAATGCTCTCTCTCATTTTTTATATATGGGTAATTATAAATGAGATATTATTCAATTAAGTGTGATTTTAATTGTTGTTTTAAAAAAGAGTTGATGTTTTTTCATTTTTTTTAGATTAAATATTAAAAAATATTGTCATTCACTGGCTTTTAGTGATTCTACCATGTCTAACTTCTTAATTTTATTTGAAAACATTAGGTTTACAAGTATTGATATGGAAAATGTAATTGAAGCAGATAATATGAGATTTGTAATGGTTAATTTGGGTATTGTATAAAATGAATTTCCTGAAGAGGCCCACATTAGATCCAGGACATAGATGCCTAAAGGCACACCAAGTATAAATCCTATAGTTGTAAATATTAGGTTTTGTGTTAATAGCAATCTTCTCAATGCATTGCTTTTAAATCCCAGTACTTTAAGTGTTGCAATTTCCCTTTCAATTTCTGTAAATGAGAGTAATCCTAAATTATACAAAACTATGACTGCCAAAATACATGCGAAGAGGGATAATATGTAAATTAACATCCATGCTGTTTCGGTTATTTCATCCCATCTCTTTTCAATGTCATCAAGAGTAATGGTTGATTTAAAGCCCTCATATGTTTTGTTAACGTGCTGTGAAGTTATGACACTGGTTGGAGTGTAATTAAGGTTAAGTTCTTCCAATTTATTTGGGGACATGATTAAACCCTGTGATATTGGGTCTGCATGGATTTTATCAATTTTTGTATTGACCCATTTGTTCGATCCCATGATGTGCCATTTAACGGTGTTTCCAATGTCTATATTTAACTGGTCTGCCATTTTTTGTGAAATTGAAACTTCATCATTTCCAATTTCTATTTTATTCTCATACTTGTCTGTTGGCGTTATTAAATCCGTGCTGTTTGAAACCAGAATATTTCCCATTTTTTTCGTGTCATCTGTTTCGAGTTCAATTTTCTCCTCCATTATTTTGTCTCCGTTAACATCACTGGCTACTTTATCAATTTGGGATATTGTTGCGTTGGCATCAATCATTAATTTTGAATCATAATGATTAATTTGATTATATTCCCATTCTTTTACATCATTCAGCCCATCATATAATCCAAATGCACCAATTAAAAGTGCACTACAACCCATAACACCTATAATGGTCATTACACTTCTCAATCTGTTTCTTTTTGCATCTCTATAATTCCAGCGGAAATTGAATGATAGTTTTTTCCAAATCTTTAATCTTTCAATGAATCCTGAAGTTGATATTTTAGGCGCTTTGGGTTTAATGGCATCGGAAGGTTTTTCTTGTGAAATGCTTGAAATGGCACGATATGAAACTGCAAGTGAAAATATGGTCATTAAAACTATTAGATATATAAAATTCATATTTCCGGTAGGGCTCCATAAAGGTAGTTTATATGTTTTAATCATTGATGGATAGAATATTGGAGGTATTATTTTTGGTCCTAAAATCAAACCCAAAATGGAACCGGTTAAAACTAACCAGAATCCATACGATATATAATGCTGAGTTATGGTACTATTTTTAAATCCATTGGCTTTTAATATTCCTATTTGCATTCTTTGATGTGAAATTATCCTAGTCATTGTTGTCATGAGGATTAGCATTGAAACAATGAGGAACACAACCGGGAAAATATCAGCCATCATTTTGTGTTTGGCAATTTCTTCTGAAAATTGATAAACACTTGGATGGTCTGATTGCTTAACAAATGCGCTGTAATATCCATTTAAACGATAATCTAACAATTTGTAATATGTATCGGGGGAACCCTCAAATTTAACGTTTAAAACATTGTATGGGACTGTATCTTCGGGAAATGCTTTATGGGACATATAAGCAAAGCCGATTTTATTGTAATCTTGTATCACAGAATGGTCTGATGTATGATAAACGTATTCCGGTGAATATCCTAATCCTTTAATTTCCTTATCAATTACATACCCTTTACTTTCAAAGCTGATGCGGTCTCCGATTTTTAATCCTTTGGCATCTGCAAAGCTTTTATCAAGCCATACTCCATCACAGTCATTAATGTCCAGTGGTTTGCCTTCCAATAAATAGAATTTGGATATGGTATTGTTTTCAACAAAGTGCAGCGTAATTTCGGGGTCATTTTCGAAGTCAGCTACTGAATCAACAACCAATTGCCTATCCATTTGTGTAGTTGGGCCTAAAAGATTCACTTGTTCCAGAAACAAATCATTCAAATAAGGTGAATAAATCCAACCATCTGCCAAGTTGGTTTCTTCATAATAATCGTTTATGTTGACTTCAAGACCTATGCATTCGCTACTTATTCCGGTAAAAACAAGAACTCCTAAAAATGCCATTAAAAAAATAGATATGAATTGGGATTTGTGTTTGAATATGTCTCTTACCATCTTTTTTCCAAGCATTTACTCACCATTATACTACTTTCAATTTGAATATTTAATTATGTTCACTTTCCCGTTTTTATATTGAGTTACACTAATTTGCAGTTGTATTCTGATTGCTGATATATATTTAAGCAAATTCGAATCAATACGGTTGTTTTTGAATTGAATCTCATTTCATTATATAAGTCATTGTTGTTGATTAGCAATTATATTTCTTATTGTCTTGGTTAGTGAATTATGAATTCTTAAAAATATTTAAAATGGTTAAATTGTTTAAACAGAGTGTTTTTGGAACCATTTCATTTTCATTCATAAATCCTGATTCATATTAGCTATTCTTTTGAAATGGATTATTCGATTCATGATTTTGTTTAGATTGAGATTCAAAATATCATACATTAATTGTTAAATTTTATTATATCTCACATCATATATTAATTATTATTTTTTTCAATAGTTTTAGTTCAATCATTTAGTCGTAGCGAAAATATAAGGCCTATTATTGCGGGTACATGACTCTTTTCATTTCATCTGTGGGATTTTGTCAACTATTTTTTCTTTAATACTTGTTTCATTTTGTAATTCTTTCACATCTGTTGTTTGCTCAAGCGATTCTTAATATTCTTTAGACCAGATGCGGATGTGAAAAATTTCATCATTTGGCAACAGGTTGTGATTCCAGTTGAACCAATATTAGTTTGTTCATTATAACACCTATCTTTTTTTACTAAATAATAATAATAATTTTTTTTTTAGATAAATTATTTATTAGATAGTTTTAATAATATTTATTAGTTAATGAATTTGAAGGTTTGATAAAATGGATGATAAAACAAATGATTTTTTAAGTGAATATTTGTCAGAATTATGTCTGGATTTTGATGAATCAACTTTAATTTCTTCAAATAAAAATGGAGAAAAAGAAAAAGGTATAATCGTAAAATCAGAATATGAATTTAAAAAAGAAAATTTAGTTGAATTTACCAAATCCAATTCAATTTCAATCAATGAGATTTTATTGGCAAGTTTAACATTAACACTTAATAAATTTAATTTTTCCGATGAAATTTTAATTTTCAATCAAAATAATATTCCATTTGCAGCTAAATTTGAAAACAGACAAATTTACATTAGGGAATTTCTAGAGAATATTCATGAGAACTATATTAAAACGTTGGAGTTCGATGAATATTGCAGTAATGATGATTTTCTTTTAAAGCCGGAATTTTATTATTCGTTTGGTGATGATTTAAAATCAGATGAAGACTATTCCAATTATTTAAGCATTGTTGAAAATGATAAAACTGTTTTGTTGTCATTATTTTACAATAATGAATTATATACAAAGGAATTCATTGATTTATTCTTATCAAGCCTTGAAAAAATCGTTGAAGAAATAGTTAATGCTAATATTGATAAAACAAATATCTGCGACATTGCCATTGTAGGCGAAAATGAAAATGTTGTCTTCAGCGAAGTTGAATTGCCTTTGATTCACAAACGCTTTGAAAAGCAGGCAATGGAGAATGGTGATGAAACTGCTCTTGTTGCAAGTGATGCCACATTGACTTACAAGCAATTGGATGAAAAAGCAAATGTTATTGCAAATGCTTTAATAGATAAAGGAGTCAAACCGAAAAGTAATGTTTTAGTAATGCTTTCAAGGGACAGTAATTTGATTGCTTCCATTTTGGGTATCCTTAAAGCGGGTTGTGCCTTCATTCCGATTGATCCTGAATATCCTCAGGAGAGAATAAATTATATTTATGAAAACAGTCAGGCGGATTATATTATTGCCAATGAATCTGGAGAAAAATCTTTAGACATTGAAGAACTGCTTAAAGAAGGCAATTCAGAAAATCCTAACGTTAATGTTGATCCTGATGATTTGGCATATATGATTTATACTTCAGGCTCAACCGGTAATCCTAAAGGTGTGATGATCGGTCATGAAAACATTTGTAATCAGGTTTCAAATCCTAAATCCACTTATGATAGCTTGCTTTGTATTACAACTATCTCTTTTGATGTGTCTGTTGATGACATATTGACATCTCTCTCAAATGGGTTGAAATTGATATTGGCTGATGATGTTCAAATCAAAAATATTCCTGCTTTAATCAAGTTAATTGATGAAAATCAACCTGAAATTTTAGATATTACTCCTTCAAGACTTGCTTCTTATCTTGAGGTTAAAGAATTCTGTAATGTTATATCCTGCATAAAGTGTTTTTTCATTGGAGGAGAGAAATTTTCAGCAAAAGTTTATGAAGATTTAAGAAAATACAGTGATGCGGTTGTCTATAACAGTTACGGTCCAACAGAAACAACAATCACCTCAAACAACAAAGAAGTCACAGATGTAAACGATTTGACTGTGGGTCCTCCTTTAACCAATTATGTCACTGATGTTCGTGATATTGATGGAAAATTGGTTCCTAATGGTGTAATGGGTGAATTGTACATTGGAGGTGTGAGTGTCGGAAAAGGATATTACAACATGCCTGAAAAAACTGAAGAGGTTTTCCTGACTATCAATGACATTCCGTATTACAGGAGTGGGGACTATGCTATTGAACTTCCAAATGGTGAAATCGATATTAAAGGAAGAATTGACAATCAGATTAAACTCAGAGGTTTAAGAATAGAAATTGGTGAAATTGAAACCAATATTGGTCAATATCCAGATATAAGGCAGGCGGTTGTTGTAATTAAAGAGATTAACAATAATGAACATTTATGTGCATATTACACTGCTAACTGTGAAATTGACAGTGATGACTTAAAAGAGTTTTTAAAAGATCGTCTTACTCGTTATATGGTTCCAACCGTGTTCATGCAGCTAGATGAAATGCCGCAAACACCAAACGGTAAAACTGACCTGAAACAACTGCCAGCACCACAACTTAGATTGTCATTTACACTCCCTGAAACTGAAACTGAAATAATCTTGCATGAAATTGCTTCATCCATCAGCAAAACAAAGGAATTCGGTACTACTGATGATTTGTATGCTGTCGGATTTACTTCATTGTCACTGATGAAATTAAATGCAAAGATTTATGAGGAAATGGGTGTTAATTTAGATATTATTTCATTATTGAATGATCCTACAATCAAAAATATTGCAAACGAAATAGAAAACAATGATATTCTAGATTTGAATAGGCTAATAGAATCATCTAAGGACATGGTTTATTATCCATTGACAGAAAATCAGATGGGAATCTATTATGAGTGCATTCAAAGTGGTAATGTTGCACAATATAATCTCCCGTCAATCATAAGATTTGACAGTGAAGTTGATGCGGATAGATTGTGTGATGCTATCATTAAGACAATTGATGCATATCCTTATCTTAAAACCAGAATTGTTACACAAAAAGGTAAAGTGATGCTGAAACGTGATGATTCAATAGATATTGATGATATTCCAATTGTTGATGTTGATAATATTTCTGATAGTGAAATCGAAAAAGAAAATCTTAAACTTTTTGATTTGCATAATGACCAGTTATTTAGATTTAAAATCTATAAAACTCCTAGTGAAACAATTTTATTCTCAGATGTCCACCATATAATTTCCGATGGTGAATCTTTGGATAAGTTGTTTACAAATATTTCCAATGCCTATCAGGGAATTGAAATTGAAAAAGAATCAATCAATGGTTACATTAACAGTATAATTGAAAGTGAGAATGAAAACAGTGAAAAATATCAATTGTCTAGAGAATTCTTCCAGGATAAATTAACTCAAGAAGTTGATTCGACTGTATTGACTCCTAATTTGAATGGTAATTTTGAAGAAGGAATTTTAAAATCAATTTCCAAAAATATCGACCCTGAATTGGTTAATAGGTTTTGCAGTGAAAACAGGATAACTCCTAATGTCTTATTCATGGCAATAACTATGCTGAACTTGAATAAGTATTCATTCAATGACAAAACATTGATTACAACTATTTTCAATGGAAGATCAAATTCATCCTACCTCAACACACAGGCATTGCTAGTTAAAACACTCCCAATTGTTTCAATCAATGATGATAGGACATTATCATTTAAAGAATATTTAAATTCAGTCAATGATATCTGGATGGAAACCATTAATCATTCTGATTATTCTTATACTAAGATTTCTGAAGAGTTTGGATTGAAACCAGAGTTTTTCTATGCATACAATAATCTTGATGCTGAAGAAATTGAGATTAATGGTAAAACTTATAAAGTCAAGTATTTGAATTCACTTGAAGTTAACTATAAAATATCTTTGGATGTTAATGAAACCAAAGATAATATTGAATTGTTTATCCAATATAATGACCAATTGTACAGTGATGATTACATTGACACATTCTTAAATTGCATAATTGATGTATTAAATCAATTAATTGAAGAGGATATTGAAAAATTAAGCATTGGTGAAATAGAATTGGGTGAAAGTAAAGAGACACCTATATTCACGCCTGTCGATATGCCGATTTTACATAAACGCTTTGAAAAACAGGTGGTTGACAAAGGTGATGAAACTGCTATTGTTGCAAGTGATGCTACATTGACTTACAAGCAATTGGATGAAAAAGCAAATGTTATTGCAAATGCTTTAATAGATAAAGGAGTCAAGCCGAAAAGCAATGTTTTGGTAATGCTTTCAAGGGACAGTAATTTGATTGCTTCCATTTTGGGTATCCTTAAAGCGGGCTGTGCATTCATTCCGATTGATCCTGAATATCCTCAGGAGAGAATAAATTATATTTATGAAAACAGTAATGCGGATTATATTATTGCCAATGAATCTGGAGAAAATTCTTTAGATATTGAAGAACTTCTTAAAGATGGTAATTCGGAAAATCCTGATGTTAATGTTGATTCTGATGATTTGGCATATATGATTTATACTTCAGGATCCACAGGTAATCCTAAAGGTGTAATGATTTGTCATAAAAACATCTGTAATCAGGCTCAAAATCCTAAATCCACTTATGATAGTTTGCTTTGTATTACAACTATCTCTTTTGACGTGTCTGTTGATGACATATTGACATCTCTTTCAAATGGGTTGAAATTGGTATTGGCTGATGATGTTCAAATCAAAAATGTTCCTGAGCTTATCAAATTGATTGATGAGAATAAACCTGAAGTTTTAGAAATTACTCCTTCAAGGCTTGCTTCTTATCTTGAGGTAAAAGACTTCTGCAAGGTTATATCATGCTTAAAGAGTATTTTCCTTGGTGGAGAGCAGTTTTCAGCTAAAGTTTATGAAGATTTGAGAAAATACTGTGATGCGGTTATTTATAATAGTTATGGTCCAACTGAAACAACAATCACCTCAAACAACAAAGAGGTCACTGATATGCATGATTTGACTGTTGGTCCTCCTTTAACCAATTATGTTACTGATGTTCGTGATATTGATGGCAAATTGCTTCCTAATGGTGTAATGGGCGAATTATACATTGGTGGTACTGGTGTAGGTAAAGGATACTACAACCTGCCAGAAAAAACTGAAGAGGTTTTCCTGACTATCAATGGCATTCCATATTACAGAAGTGGGGACTATGCTATTGAACTTCCAAATGGTGAAATCGATATTAAAGGAAGAATCGACAATCAGATTAAACTCAGAGGATTAAGGATTGAAATAGGTGAAATTGAAACCAATATTGGTCAATATCAAGATATAATGCAGGCTGTTGTTGTAATTAAAGAGATTAACAATGCTGATCATTTATGTGCATATTACACCGCTAATTGTGAGATTGACACTGATGATTTAAAAGAGTTTTTAAAAGACAGGCTTACTAATTATATGGTTCCGACCGTGTTCATGCAACTTGATGAGATGCCGCAAACACCAAACGGCAAGACTGACTTGAAACAACTGCCTGAACCTCAACTTAAATTGGCTTTGGTGATGCCTGAAACTGAAACAGAAGAAAAATTATATGATATCGTTTCATCCCTTGTAGATGTTGATGAATTTGGTGTTACAGATGATTTATACGCTATTGGTTTTACTTCATTGACCTTAATGAAATTAAATTCCATAATCTATGAGAAAATGGGTGCTAATTTAGACGTTTCCATATTGTTCAATGAGCCAACAGTTAAAAACTTTGCAATAGAAATTGATAATTCATCTGAAAAAGAGGCAGGTCTTCAAAAGATTATTGAATCAGCTAAAGGCATGGAGTATTATCCATTGACTGAAAATCAATTGGGTATTTACTATGAATGTAAGCAAAATCCTGATGTGATTAAGTATACAATGCCTACAACAGTAAAATTTGGCAGTGATGTTGATGCAAATAAACTTAAACAAGCAATTGTTGATACTATTGAAGCCCACCCATATCTTAAAACAAGAATTGTAAATCATGATGGTGAATTAAAACAGAAAAGATGTGATGATGCACCAATAGATGATATTGAAATTGTTAAAGTCGATAGCATTAGTGATGAAGACATTGTTAGAAATGACGTTGGCCCAATCTCAATAGAGGATAATCAATTGTTCAAATTCAAAATATACGAAACCCCTGATGAAGTTGTATTATTCACAGATTTCCACCATATAATTACTGACGGAGTATCGCAAAACAATTTATTTAGAGATATAGCAGATATCTATGAAAATAGAGATATGTCTGAAGAAATAATCGATGGTTATGTTTACAGTATTCTGGAAAAAGATGCTGAAAATAGTGAAATATATCAATCAGCAGAGGCATTTTTCGATGATAAGTTAACTCAGGGAATAGAATCCACAGTTCTAACTCCAGACCTTAATGGAAATCCTGATGAGGGTAAAATAAAAAATGTTTCTGATACTATTGATTCAGAGTTAATTGATGAGTTCTGTAATGATAATTCCATAAGTAAAAATGCTTTGTTTATCGCAACTACCATTTTAAATCTAAACAAATTCACATTTAGTGACAAAACATTAATAACAACAATATTCAATGGAAGATCAAGTCCAAGTTATTTCAATACTCAAGGATTTTTGGTAAAAACTGTTCCGTTTATAATCAATAATGAAAACCGGCATGTGTCAGTCAGAGATTTCATTAGATCTATTGACAAAACTTGGAAAGAAACCTTAAGAAATACTGCATATCCATATATTAAAATTGCTGAGAAATATCAATTAAAACCTGAATTCTTCTATAATTATCATGAATTCCTGGAATCAGATGAAATTATAATAAACAATAGGGAGTACATTCCGCAGGAGTTAGCCGGGTTTGATATGGTTACAGTTGAATCTAAAATCAATTTGGCTATTTATGATAATGGTGATGAATTTAATGTTATCATGGAATATAATGACCAGCTATACAGTGAAGATTATGTTAGGACATTCATACAATCCATGAAAAACATTTTAGTCCAATTCCTAGAAAATGATATTGACAGTTGCAGAATCTGTGATGTAAAATTAAAAGATGATGTTGAATCACATGAATTTATCGATGTGGAAATTCCATTTATCCATAAACGCTTTGAAAAACAGGTTGATGAAACTCCTGAAAACATTGCATTAGCTGCATGTGATGGTTCATTTACATATAGTGAACTTAATCAAAAAGCAAATCGTGTTGCTAATGCCCTTATAGACAGAGGAATCAAAGCTAACAGTAATGTGTTGGTAATGCTTCCACGGGACAGCAAGCTTATTTCAGCCATTTTGGGTGTTTTAAAGGCAGGATGTGCATTCATACCTATTGATATAAACTACCCTAAAGGCAGGATTGATTATATTTTCGAAAACAGCCAGGCAGATTATTTAATAGCTGATGGAGTTATTGAAAATTCAATCGATATTAATGAATTGCTCGAAGAGGCAAATACCTCAAATCCTCAAGTTGAAATTAATCCGGATGATTTGGCTTATATGATTTACACTTCAGGTTCTACAGGAAATCCTAAGGGAGTAATGACCAGCCATATGAATATTACAAATCTGTTCTCAAAAAGTGAGGATAGTGTAATTTATAATGCATATTCAAAAATGAAAAAGACTCTTGCCCTTTCAACTGTATCTTTTGATGCATTTTTACTTGATTTCATGCCATTAACCTTCGGTTTGGAAATGGTGTTGGCTAACGATAGTGAAATAAAAAATATTAAGGAATTGGCGGAGTTAGTTAAAAGAGAAAAACCGGATTCACTTACATTTTCCGCACCATCAAGATTTAAACAATATTTGGAATATGAAGAATTTGCCAATCAAGTACCTAACTTCAAGTATATTGGTGTTGGGGGAGAAATGGTACCTCAAGACCTAATTTCACGACTTTTAGAGTACTCTAATTTAGAAGTGTACAATATTTACGGTCCAACTGAAACAACAGTAACATGTAATGCTCATAAGCTTACCACTGCTGAAAATATAACTGTTGGAAAAGCTCTGCACAATTGCATAACTGAAGTTAGGGATATTGACGGTAAATTGCTGCCTTATGGTGTAATGGGGGAATTGTACATTGGGGGTAAAGGTGTATCTAGAGGATACTATAATATGGAAGAAAAAACCAAAGAGGTATTCCTGTATATTAATGATATTCCATATTATAGAAGTGGAGACTATGCTATTGAACTTCCAAATGAAGAATTAGTAATAAAAGGAAGAATTGACAATCAAATTAAATTGAGAGGATTGAGAATAGAACTCGGTGAAATTGAATCCAATATTGCCAAATTCCCACATATTAAACAGATTGCTGTTGTAATTGAGAAAATCAATAATGTTGAACATTTATGTGCTTATTTCACAGCCGATGAAGAAATAGATATAAATCTATTGAAAAGGTATTTGGGAAATAAATTAACTGAATATATGGTTCCAACTGTATTTATGCAGCTTGATGAGATGCCAATATCTCCAAATGGTAAAACAGATATTAAAAGACTTCCAAAACCAAAATTAAATCTAGATTATGTTGAAGCTGAAGGCGAAACTGAAGAAAAATTAGTTGAGCTTGTTGCATCCATTGCCAATACAAATAAATTTGGTACTACAGATGATTTATATGAATTGGGTTTCTCTTCTTTAACATTAATGAAATTAAACTCAATGATTTTCAATGAAATGAATGTGAATATTGATGTAACGTCATTGTTCACAAATCCAACAATAAAATCGCTTGCAGATAAAATTGACAATAACATAGAATCTGAAATAGATGTGGATGAAATTATTGAAACTGCAAAAGATATGGAATATTTCCCATTGACCTCAAACCAAATGGGAATTTACTATGAGTGTTTGCAAACTGAAAAAATCAAATATACAATGCCTTTTGCAATAAGGTTTAAAAGCAGTGTTGATCCTAGTAAACTTAAAGATGCTGTTATTAAAACTGTTGATGCACATCCATATCTCAAAACAAGAATTATTAATAGGGATGGCGGAGAAATATTCCAAAAAAGATGCGATGATGCTGAAATTGAAGAAATAGAAATTGTTGAAATAGATTCCATTAGTAATGAAGAAATAATGGAGAGGGACATAAAACCTATTCCATTAGACAATAATCAATTATTTAGATTTAAAATCTATAAAACACCAACAGAAACAATATTATTCATTGATTTCCATCATATTATTACTGATGGGGTATCTCTGGGCATTTTCTTCAATGATTTGACCAAAGCATATAACAATGAAGAAATCGAAGCTGAAATAATTAATGGATTTGAATATAGTTTGATTGAAGAGAAAGCATCTGTTAGTGAAGTTTCTGAGAAATTCTTCAAAAAACAATTTAGCCAAGACATTGAATCAACAGTTTTAACTCCAAATATGAATGGCGATCCAGATATTGGAAAAATTAAACTTGTTTCAGACCAATTGGGTTCTGATTTTGTCAAATACTTCTGTAAAGACCATTCAATAAGTTCAAACGTTTTATTTATGGCAGCTACACTTTTAAGCCTTAATAAATTTACATTTAGTGACAAATCATTAATTACAACAATATTCAACGGTAGGGCAAACCCAAATTATTCAAATACTCAGGGAATGTTGGTTAAAACGTTACCAGTTATTGTAAATGCTGAAAATCGTGACATGTTGGTTGAGGATTACATAAAAATAGTTGATAAAGCATGGAAAGATGCATTAATTCATAGCGATTATCCATACACAAAACTTTCAGAAGAATATCAATTAAAACCAGAATTCTTCTATGCGTTCCATGAATCCCTAAATAATGATATTGAACTTAATGATGAATCTTATGAAGCAGTTGACCTTGATGGTACAGTTTCAACTGATTATAAAATAAACATGGACATTTATGATGATGGGGAAATTATTACTCTGTATTTGGAATATAATGACCAAATATATACTGAAGAGTATGTCAATCTCTTCCTGCGTTCAATTAAATATATTTTATTCCAATTCTTTGTTAACGATATGGATAAGCTAAAACTAAATGACATTGAATTGATGGAAAGGGAAATCCCTGAATTTGAAGAAATTGATACTCCAATTTTACATAAGCGCTTTGAAAAACAGGTTGTTGAAAAAGCTAAAGATGTGGCATTGGTTGCAAGTGATGCTACTTTAACTTATGCTGAGTTGAATGAGAAAAGTAATAAGATTGCAAATGCATTAATCAAGAGAGGTGTAAAGCCTAAAAGTAATGTTCTTATAATGCTTAAAAGGGACAGTAATTTAATTGCTTCCATTTTAGGTGTGCTGAAAGCAGGCTGTGCATATGTTCCTATTGATCCGGAATATCCTCAGGAAAGAATCAACTACATTTATGAAAACAGTCAGGCGGATTACATCATAAGCTATGAGACTTCTGATAATTCTATTGATGTCAATGAACTTCTTGAAGAGGGTATTGCTGTTAATCCGAATGTTGAGGTTCTTCCAGATGATTTGGCATATATGATTTATACTTCCGGATCTACAGGTAATCCTAAAGGTGTAATGATTAGTCATAAAAACATCTGTAATCAGGCTCAAAACCCTAAATCCACTTATGATAGTTTGCTTTGTATTACAACTATCTCTTTTGACGTGTCTGTTGATGACATATTGACATCTCTTTCAAATGGGTTGAAATTGATACTTGCTGATGATATTCAAATCAAAAATGTTCTTGAGCTTATTAAATTGATTGATGTAAATAAACCTGAAGTTTTAGAAATTACTCCTTCAAGAATAGGGTCTTATCTTGAATTAGATGAATTCTGTAATGTGATTTCTTGTTTAAAATGTATTTTACTTGGTGGTGAGCAATTTTCAGCAAAAGTTTATGAAGATTTAAGAAAATACAGTGATGCAGTTATTTATAATAGTTATGGTCCAACAGAAACAACAATCACCTCAAACAACAAAGAGATTACTGATGTAAATGATTTGACTGTGGGTCCTCCTTTAACCAATTATGTCACTGATGTTCGTGACATTGATGGCAAATTGGTACCTTATGGTGTAATGGGTGAATTATACATTGGAGGTATGAGTGTTGGAAAAGGATACTACAACATGCCAGAAAAAACCAAAGAATCATTCTTAACTATCAATGGCATTCCATATTACAAGAGTGGAGATTATGCTATTGAACTTCCGAATGGTGAAATTGACATTAAAGGAAGAATTGACAACCAAATTAAATTAAGGGGATTAAGAATTGAAATTGGCGAAATTGAAACCAATATTGGTCAATATCCAGATATAAGGCAGGCTGTTGTTGTAATTAAAGAGATTAGCAATGTTGATCATTTATGTGCATATTACACTGCTGAAGGTGAAATTGACAGTGATGATTTAAAAGAGTTTTTAAAAGACAGGCTTACTAACTATATGATTCCAACAGTGTTCATGCAGCTAGATGAAATGCCTCAAACACCAAATGGAAAAACGGATATTAAAAAACTTCCGGAACCAAAATTGGATTTGAATTATGTGGCACCAAAAACAAAACTTGAACAGGAAATTTGTGCAATATTCTCGTCCATATTGAATTTAGAAACTGTTGGTGCAGAGGATAATTTCTTTGAAATTGGTGGAACATCACTTATTGCATCAAAATTAATTATTGAACTGCTTAAACAGGGATATACTGTAAGATATGATGATATATTCAAGAAAAAGACTCCTAGAGCATTAGCGAAATTATTGTCTGGAGAAAGCGATTCCGAAGAGGAGTTGGATGTAGAAGATGACATCATCAAAAACTATGATTACAGTGAAATCAATAAACTTCTTGAAGAAAATACATTGGAAAGCTTCTTCAGTGGTGAAAACTTAGAATTGGGCAATGTCCTATTGACAGGAGCCACAGGATTTTTAGGAATCCATATTTTATATGAATTCATCAAAAATGAGGAAGGAAAAATCTATTGTATGTTAAGGAAGGGCAAATTTGATTCATGTGAAGAACGGTTAATTGATGTGATGAATTATTACTTTGATGAAGATTTCACTGACCTGATAGGGTCACGTATCATCATAATCGAAGGAGACATAACTGAAATTGATGACTTTAAAAAACTTGAGAATGAACCGATTGATACAATAATAAATTCAGCGGCACTTGTAAAACACTATACTGCTGATGATTATATATTCCGGGTAAATGTCGATGGTGTAATCAATGGAATTAAGTTCGCCCAAACAAGGAATAACATAAAATATGTGCAAATATCAACAATCAGCGTTCTTTCATCATACTCTTTATATGAAGATGAATATCCAAATCAGGAATATTGTGAAAGAACATTATATTACGGACAGGATTTGGAAAATAAATATGTATGCAGTAAATTTTTAGCTGAAAGGTCAGTTTTACAAGCGGCGACTAAAGGACTTTCAGTAAAAATAATTAGGGTAGGAAACTTGATGAGCCGTTACTCAGATGGTATGTTCCAGAAAAACTATGATACAAATGCATTTTTAAATAACATAAAGACCATTAAAAAACTGGGAGCAATGAATCCTACAATGGCTAATGAAAAGGTTGACATGAGCCAAATCGATTATGTTGCAAAAGGAATACTTGCATTGTCAAAGACTCCAGAGAAATCCAGAGTATTCCATTGTATGAATAATCATTATATTTCACTTAGAGAAATTATCGATGTATTAAATACATTCAGATATGGAATTGCCGAAGTGGGTTTCGAAATATTTAAACAGATTTACGAACATAACATTAATGATACTATACAAGGTATTATAACTGCCGATTTTTCAATTGATGATTTTGATGAAGAAGACGATTTCGAAGAGAATGTAGAAATTGATCAGACTGTTGATATTCTTCAATCATTAGGATTTGATTGGCCTATACCTGATAAAATGTATCTTAAAAGATTATTCGATTATTTAAACAAATTCAATTATTTTGAATGAAGGTGAATAGATGTCAAATGAAATTATTACTCATAAATTCCGAGAATTGCTGTTGCCGTCATTGCTTATAGCAATGGCTTTAAACATAGCTTCAGTTGTTGATGCAAGTTTTGTATCAACATTCATCGGACACAATGCACAAGCAGCTTTACAGGTTTTAGAACCTTTGGTATTGTTAATCACAATATTTGAATGGTTATTTGGATTGGGAGGTCAAATTTTAGCTTTAAATAAAAAGGCGGAATTTAATGCAGATGGAAGCAATCATTATTTCACAACTTCAATGCTTGCAACAATTGTTCTATCAATTTTGATTTTATTAGTATGTTTTTTATTTAAAGATGCCTTAATTAATCTATTGCATCCAACTGCCGGATCACTACCTTATGTAAATGCATATAGTGTATATTTATTCATTTGTTTCCCAATTGCTACTGTATTAGGTGTTTTATGTCAGTTTATTCGTGTTGATGGACAACCAAATTTTGCTTCAGGAGTAATTATTCTTGTAAATATTATCAATATAATTTTAAATTATGTGTTCCTTGGTATCTTTCATATGGGCATTGAAGGAGCATCACTTGCAATGTTGATAGGTTATATTATTGGAGCAATTTGCACTTTAAAATATCATTTTGATTCAAAAAGAACCTTCAGATTCGTTTTATCCAAATTGAAATTCAAGACTTGGATTGCCTCAACAATTGAAATAATTAAAATAGGTCTTCCAGGCGCAAGTATGGGTTTTTTTAATGTATTACTGGTCTATATCATGAATTTGATTGTCAGTGGCGTTTTAGGAGAACTGGGTTTGGATATATTCAATGTATGTGTGAGTGCATTGTTGTTAATAAGTATCTTAATCATGGGATTCGCCGAAACATTATCTTCCATTGTTCCTATTTATTATTCGCAAAATGATTTTTATAACTTGAATCATATTGTGCGAAATTCACTTATAATAACATTAGTCTGTTCACTGGTATTTACTGTATTTCTGTTAGTATATCCTGATGGATTATTGATGTTTTTCAAACTTCATCAAATGCCTAATGACGGATTGGTGGAAAATGCGATTAGGCTATACTCATTAGCATTCGTACCTATGGCATTTTCAACTATGTTGTTGTTTTATTATGAAGGAATTGAAAGAACTGTGGAATCCGGGATCATTACAATCATTTCAGAATTTCTAGGGCCGTTAATGTTTACCTACTTATTGTATCCCTACATTGGCATCAACAGTGTCTGGGTATCTTTCCCGTTAGGTTTTATTCTATCGATAGTTGCTGTTGCCGTTTATGTAAAAATAATTGAAAGAAATGACGATGAATATTTTGGTCTGTTTTTCATTAGAAAGGGATTAATCGAAAAAACTAGAAATTACACTTTAGAAAGCAAAAATGATGATGAGAAATCTGAAATGTTCAGTCATTTAGAGAATTTGAATGCGGATAATTCATCTATTGAAACATTAGATAAGATAATAAACACCATTTTTGATTCAAACAATGGAAAGGTGCATGTTGAAATATTATTGATTGACTATGGTGATAAGATAACTATCAATATGAAAGATGAAGGGGATCGCGAAGTAATGAAAGGTATTGAAAAATCCTTTTCGCAAGATAACATCAAAGTTAGTGAAGTAATGGGATTTAATAATATAGAATATGTAATAGAAGCTAACTAATTTTCTTTATTTTTTTTCATTGAATATTTTAAATATTTTATTCAATGAAAAAAATTAAAAAGAAAAAGTCTTGCCCGTAGAAGTATTTTTAAAAATAATAATTCCTAGTTAAATGATAGATAGCATTATGCAAAAAAATTTATAAAAAAAGAATAATGGTTTAATGTTATGCATCTGCATACAATAAACCGATAGCTCTGTATAAGAAAAGCAGCATAAAAGGCACTCCGACAAAAATACCAATGAAAACGCCAATATATGGAATTAATCCGATTAGTCCTATGATAAGTGACAAAACAAATGCTATTATATAAATTACAATCAATGTAACTATTATCTTTATCAAACCGACTTTTGACATGTCTCTTAGTATTTGTCTGAATCTCAGACCTTCAGTTCCGCTTCCGGTTTTTGCAAATCTTACAAGTCCTGTAAATGACATCAATGAAAATATGATAAATAATATAATTGCAACAATTAAAGTAATGGTTAGCGCATTTGTGAATGTGTTCATTGTTGTTTTCGGAACTGCAGCCATTATTGTAGTCAAATTGTTTGCATTCTTAGACATTGCATCAATGCTGATATATACGATTTTAGTGAATGAGGTAAAAAGTCCGGTTGCGGAAGCGACAATTATGGTAATAATCGCAGGTATAATGAAATAGATTATATCCAAAATCAATGCTTTAATTCCATTTACAAATTGTTTTACATAATCAAAATCCGGAAGTGTATCATCACCATCAGCTCCACTTTTAATGACCTCAACACAGTACCCTAAAACTATAATTGCAACAATTAAAGTAACAAGGGTCAAAATGAGGGATAAAGTACTATCCTTAACACCATATGACGGAAGAACTGTTGATAAACTCATAATAATAATTAAAGCACAGAATATTAAAAATTTTCGAGTATCGCTAATAGGAAATTTAATAGCGTCCATTATAATTTCACGTAAATTCATATTTATCACATAATTTAACTGATTGACAGATATATATCTTTAGATAATAGTATTTAAAATTTAAAGTATGTAACTATTCAAACTAATAGTACAAGTCATGTTCGACTTAATTGCCATAATCTTATATAGATGAATAAATATAAATTATTGATATAGAGGCATAATATGAACAAAAAAATAGTTGCATTGATTCTTGTAATATTTATTTCATTTTGTTTTTTAAGCATTGTCGTTGCCGACAGTGCCCTGCATAAGGATAACCATACAAATCATGACAAAACAATCGATAAAGATAAAAAAGTCGATAAAAATAAAAAAACGGACAAGAACAAGACAACCGATAAAAACAAAACGAAGAATAAACCCAAAGGGAACTTCATTTTAGCTTTGGGAAGTGGAAATGACATCATGTTCAGCGATGGGTTTAGAGGATTTATTCTTGATCATTCAAAACCTGCTGCAAAGTCCGGAGATGAATTCAAACGTGCCTCTACATCACATGCCGGAAATTCGAATACTCTGAAGAAAGGCATAATAGATAGCTACATGGATGATTCAACTGACCAGATTGAATCAAAAATGAATGATTCTACAAAAAACGAATCTTCCAGTTCCAAGGCTCGTGAATCGTCTGCGGCATCATATGGATCAATAGGAGACCATGATGTCGTTAAGATAAATGACCATACTGAAGCTATTTTTGATTTTGAGGTTTTAACATCTGTATCAGGTAATGTATCAGATTATTTTGCATATAAAGTATCATTTAGAAACATTGAAAACCAAACCAATAATACTAATGTAACAAATACAACAAACGTTACCAATACAACCAACATTACAAATTTAACTCAACCAATGGATAACCAAACAAATGCCACATTTCTAAAAGGATTATATGATTATTTGGCTTTCCTTGCAAATTTACTCTTTAATGCATGGAAACCTATTATAAGTACATTAATAAATAACTTTTTAATGCTTTACAATGCTCTGGGCGAGTTGGTAAATCTATTTGCAAACTTTTTAAGTGACCTTCAGTCTTTGATGGACGCTCTTGGAGAACTTTTAAAGATGCTTGAATCGTTATGGAAAGAACTTGATGGACTTTTAAAATTATTAGCTATTCTAATGAATCTCATTCAACAGCTTTTAGACTTAATTCAGGCCATAATAGATTTCATTTTGCAACTTATCGATGCTATTATCGCATTGTTAATGGAACTTTTAGAATGGCTGTATGCATTAATACAGTTCCTTATAGATTTAATCAATCAACTCATAGCATTAATTCAAGCGATTTTAGCCTTCTTGAAAGCACTTGGCAGTTTCTTGATTAATGTCATTGAAAGTGCAGTAATTATAATAACTACATTCGTGATTATTACAATTGGAGCATTTGTTTACAACAGAATAAGATAATCTTCATCTTATTTCTTTCTTTTTTTTGGATGTATTCTTGGTTAAATATCTAAATTATACATATTAAAATTCATGAACAGTCTCTTCTGCAGTTGATGTTGTTCGATACATTTCTGGATTCATGTTAGTTATAGGTATTTTTAAATAATATCTTAACCAAATTAATAATCATTACAGAATGGGAGGTGACCTTGTGGCTAATGAGAAAATTGCAGGGTTATTATATATAATCTTGGGTTTACTGCTGATTATTTGTCCAGTATTTTCATCTGAATTTCTTTCTATATGTATTGGTTTTGCTTTAGCAGGTTTGGGTATTGCGACAATAAGTAAAGGTATTCTTTTTAGAAATGAGATAAGTAGTGCTTATTCATTTTTGGCTATAGCTATTGGATTTATTTCATTGTTATTTGGAATTTTGTTTATATTCTTTATAAATGCTTTAACATTCCTTGGATCTCTACAATTCTATATTGTTGGAATTATAATGATGGTATATGGATTAATGGGAGTGTTCTTTTTAGATGCTAAACATAAAATTTATTCAATCATTGTTTTAATTTTAGGCATTTTGGTTGTTATATTTGCGGCATTTTTAGCATCACAACCGATTTTAATAGCTATACTTATTGGAGTCGCATTAATTATAGAAGGTGTATTCCTTTTTGTTATGGGTAAAAGCATGAAATTAATTGAACAAAAATGAATAATTTTTCTTAATATTGTATGATGAGATATAGTTCTCATTAATTTTTTTTGATTATTTTTCCTTTAATTCCACATACTATGTATTTTTTTATATATTAAATCCTAATTCGACAAGCACTAAAAAAAGAAAAAATCAGTAGATGTTAATACATCTACTTAATGGTTAGTTTTGCCTTTACTGTTTTTGTTTTGTAGTATTTGCTACCATTATATTTTCCAACAAGGGCAGGGACAAATGTATTCATGAGGGAAATCAATACAGAAACACTAATTGGGGATATGATGGTTGGAGATATTGATGTTGCATATTCCACATATTTGGGTTATGATGAAATTGCCCACCATTCAGGAGTTAGAGATGAAGATGCATGGTTTGCCCTTAAAGGGATGGTCAGACAGATAAGACGTTTATTAAATGGGAACCGATATTCCCCAAGAGAATATCAATTTGTGATTCAATCTGACCATGGTCAAACTAATGGTGCAACATTCAAGCAAAGATACGGACAATCATTTGAAGATTTCATCAAATCTCTGCTTCCTCATGATATTAACATGTATGCTGAAATGTCTTCAAACGAAGACCACTTTGCGGAAGTATATGTTCCATTTTCAGATAAAATCAAATACTTTAAAAACAGAAGAAAGGAATATAAAGAAAAAAAGCTATTGGAGTCTGAAGTTGTTGTGCTTGCATCCGGAAATCTTGCAATGATTTATCTAACCCGTTGGGGCCATAGATTAACATATGAAGAAATCAACGAAATGTTTCCAGATATGATTGATGAAATAGTCAATAATGAATATGTCGGCTTTATTTTGGTTCGATCATCTCAAAGGGGAGATATGGCAATAGGTAAAAACGGAACATATTGCTTGGATAATGATGAAATTGAGGGAGAAAATCCTCTTGAAGGTTTTGGAGACAACATCGTTCACCATTTAAAAAGAAACAGTTCCTTTAAATACACTCCAGACATTTTGGTCAACAGCTTTTACGATGTTGAAAACGATGAGGTTTGTGCCTTTGAAGAATTGGTTGGAAGCCATGGTGGTGTTGGAGGAAGCCAATCAGAACCATTTATTTTATATCCTTCAGATTGGAATGTTCCTGATGAAGAGATTATAGGTGCTGAAAACATATACAAGGTGCTTAAAACAAATTTGGCAAATATTAAAGAAACTGCTAAAACTGACAGAGATTCAAAAGCTTCAAAATAGTAATAAAATTGTTTAAACTGTTATTTGCATGTATGGGGATATATGGGCTTCTTTAAGTCTGTATATTTGAACATATGTGTATTTTACAGACTTTTTTTTCAATTGTCGTGTAGGTTACGGCAATTTTAATTTCAGTATATAATTACATGATTTTAACGTTGAAAAGGAATTTGTCTTCATTATACAAAAAATCAAAAAATAATCATATATTTTCAATATGGATTAACTATCAAAATAATTAATAAATCCATTAATTAAATTGATTATATTATAATTATGTATAATTTAATAATGTGTTTCTTTAAATTAATGGAGATAATAATAAAAATAATTTACTTTCAAACATTAAATATATATAAACTAATTTCTAAAACAATTTTCTATTAACTTTGCATGTTAATGTTTATTATTTTTCATGTTTCACAATCAAAAAATCGGGTTATATCTTTAAAATGGATTAGTTTAGATTTGAATTAAGTGTATAGGTGATTTTAAATGGTTATTTGAATGTGGATAAATGAATTATAATCTTAGACCTAATTCTAAGCTTAAAACTGTTTTCACATTTATTAACCATAATAATTACTTTTTGAATTTTTTAAGGAATATTATCGTTGTAATTGTTACAATTTATGTTGACAATCAATGCTTAAAAGATAGAATTCATTAGATGATTTTGAATTAAACTACTTTATTTTTTGTCAAAAATTAATTTATCAATTATTTCCATATCCAGGTTTTCTTCAATAATTTCGGCCAATCTGTTTAATGAATAGTCTTTTTGGGTTTCGTAAGGATCTTCTCCATATTTTGCCTCAAGACCTTTTTTAACTCTCAAATAATTTAGAAATTCTCTTCTAAAGTTATAATTATGGAAAATTCCATGGAAATAGGTTGCAAAAACGTTTCCAAAGGATGCACCATCAATAATACCGTCTTCATTGTTTCCCTGCCCTTGCTTTATGTTAAGCAATGGGGAGGAATCTAACAGTTTTGTGGTACCTTCATGGATTTCATAACCTCTGACTTCTTCACCAGCAATATTTTTGAATATTTCTCCTGCAATTCCATCAATATTTTCAGGTATTGTTGCAATGGATTGTGTAACTATTTTATCGGCTCTTGAAAATTCTGATTCAATATCAAGCAATCCTAAACCTTCAATTGTTCCATGTTTTGATTCTTTTTTCTCTTCATCATGGATTATCTTTCCCAATATCTGCAAACCACCACAAATTCCTATTATTGGTATTTCGGATGATTTGGAAATAATTTTGTCTGCTAGTCCACTTTCACGTAATGCATACATGTCTTCTGTTGAATTACGTGTCCCTGGAATTAAAATAGCATCAACATCACCAATTTCATCATTAACTCCAATCATCTTAAGGCTTACATCGCTTTCATATTCGAAGGGATCAATATCTGTGAAATTCGCTATTTTCGGAAGTCTGATTACTCCAATGCATATGTCATTGTCTTCGCTAAAAACATGTGTGGTCAATGATGCGGAATCTTCTTCCGGCAATTTTAATGTTTCATCATATGGCAGAACTCCCAAAACTGGTTCTCCTGTGATTTCTTCAATTCTATCAAGTCCTGGCTTTAAAATATCCAAATTGCCTCTGAATTTGTTGATAACAGTTGCCTTTAAACGGGACCTGTCGTAATCATCTAGTAAAACATATGTTCCTGCTATGGCTGCAAAAACACCGCCCATTTCTATATCTGCAATTAAAATTACATTGGCATCAGCCATGTGGGCTATTTCCATATTTGCAATGTCCTGTTTTCTCATGTTGATTTCAGCAGGTGAACCGGCACCTTCAATGACTATGATGTCGTAATCCGCTGATAAAATATCAAAACTTTCTTTGATGGCTTTTAAGGCAGTATCATGATATTTGTGCTGATAGTCATAGAAATTCATATCTCCAATTGATTTTCCTTGAATAATCACATTGGAAGTAAAATCTCCTTTTGGTTTGAGTAAAACAGGATTCATATGTATACTTGGTTCAATCATTGCAGCTTCAGCCTGTAACATTTGTGCTATTCCAATTTCACCGTTTTCCTTTGTGGTGTATGAGTTTAAAGACATATTTTGTGATTTGAAAGGAGCTACCTTATATCCCCTATTTTTATATATTCTACATAAAGCTGCTACAAGCATGCTTTTTCCTGCATTTGATGATGTTCCTTGAACCATTATACATTTTGTCATGTAATAAAGTATTGAATTAATGTTATAAATAATTTTAAATTTTGAAAGAAAAAAAGTCATTTTATGTTTAATCTAATTTGAAAAATGTGTTGTTTTCGTTTTCTTCAAAAAAGCAAATTTGATATAATCAGGGGGTTTTAATACGTCTGAGTATAAACTTTTTGAGTAAAACTTTTTAACACATTAATCAAATTCGATTAACAGAAATTAAATATTGTAATTTAATCCTATAATACTATATATTATTATTTATTGTATATATTTATTATTTTTAATTGTAAATTATTTTTTAATTTAGTAAATTTAACTTTTAATTTATTATTTTGATAAAAATTAGTTAATTTCATAATTTTGAATATAATGATATGAATTAACCATATGTTCGGTAATGTGTTTTCTTGAATTTGATTGGGATTCTTATGTCCATTTTATTTTTCTAACCTTTATTTACTAAAATAGAAACCTTTTTATATATTTAATAAACAATATTTAAATAGTATATCAAACTTAATTTTTTAATGATGAATTTATTAACAGAAGCGAGGTTTATTTTATGAAATTTGAAGAACAAGAATCAATTGAAGAATCTTCAAAAGAAGTTATAGTTGAAAGTGAAGAACAAGAATCAATTGAAGAATCTTCTAGCGAAGTAACAGTTGAAAATAATGTAAATGAATCAACCTCTGATGATGAAACTCAACCTATGTTAGATTATGATAATATTAAAAGTTCACAGGATATTGATGTCCCTCCTTTATTGATTGATCAGGTAATTGGGCATGAAGAATCAATTGAAACAATTAAAAAAGCTGCTAAACAAAGGAGAAATGTTTTATTAATTGGAGATCCGGGTGTTGGAAAATCCATGCTTGCTAAGGGAATGGCACAAATCTTGCCTCATGAAACTTTACAGGATATTTTGGTTTATCCGAATATGGAAGACAATAACCATCCATTGATTAGAACAGTACCTGCCGGTGAAGGTAAAAAAATCGTAAAAGCCACTAAAGGTTCAGTTAAAGGTCATGAAGAGAGAAAAACAATAATTACAATGTTTGCGATTGGTGGGGTGTTGGTTATTGGATTCATGTATGGAAGATTGTTGGAATCCATTATTGCAGCTGCATTAATTTTACTTATATCAATTCAAATCAAACCTAAATCAAATAATATGTCTCCTAAATTATTGGTAAATAATGAAGAGTCAAGATTCGCTCCATTTATGGATGCAACTGGTTCTCATGCAGGAGCATTATTAGGTGATGTTCGCCACGACCCATACCAATCAGGAGGTCTTGGTACTCCAGCACACGAACGTGTGGAAGCTGGAATGATTCATAAGGCTAATAGAGGAGTTTTATACATTGACGAAATAGGTACAATGTCAATGAAAACTCAACAAGAACTCTTATCTGCAATGCAAGAAAAGCAATATTCAATCACTGGTCAAAGTGAAAACTCCAGTGGGGCAATGGTCAGGTCACAGGCAGTTCCATGTGATTTTGTCCTTGTAGCTTCAGGTAACTTGCAAGTTCTTGAAGGAATGCACATAGCAATGAGGTCAAGAATCAGAGGATACGGTTATGAAGTATTCATGAAGGATTACATGGAAGATACCACTGAAAACAGAGAAAAGTTGGTACAGTTCGTTGCTCAGGAAGTTAAAAATGATGGAAGAATTCCTCACTTTGCTCCGGATGCATTGGATGAAATTATCATGGAAGCAAAAAGAAGATCAGGTAAACAAAACTCTTTAACCTTAAGGTTAAGGGACCTTGGTGGATTAGTAAGGTCTGCTGGAGATGTAGCTATTGAAAAAGGAGCTGATCTTGTTACTGCAGAACATGTATTTGAAGCTAAGAGATTTGCAAGAACCTTAGAACAGCAAATTGCAGATAGGTCAATTATCCAAAGAAAAGATTACAGTATGGTTTCCGCTGAAGGTGGAAGGGTTGGACTTGTTAATGGTCTTGCCGTTATTGGAGACAGAAGTGGAATCGTTTCCCCAATTGCTGCTGAAGCCGCACCTACACAATCCAAGAACGGTGGTCAAATCATAGCTACCGGTAAATTGGGTGAAATTGCTCAGGAATCCGTACAGAATGTAAGTGCACTTATCAAAAAATACACCAACAAGGACATTTCAGATTATGACATTCACGTTCAGTTCATCCAGACTTATGACGGTGTGGAAGGGGACTCAGCAAGTGTAAGTATAGCAACAGCCGTAATCTCTGCTGTTGAAGAAATACCAATCGATCAGACTGTAGCGTTGACCGGTTCTTTAAACGTACGTGGTGACGTAATGCCAATTGGTGGAGCAACAGCTAAAATAGAAGCTGCAGCAGAAGCTGGAATGAAAAAGGTATTGATTCCAAAATCTAACATGAAAGATGTTATGATTGAGAAAAAATACGAAGATATGATTGAAATCATTCCAACCGAAACTCTTAGTGATGTTTTAGAAAATATTTTAATTAGCGGTTCTAAAAAAGATTCCCTAATTGAAAAAATGAAAAACATCGGTTCTAAAGTAGCTGAAAAAGTTCCGCAAACAAGTGTCAATAATCCAACCACTAACTAGTTGGATTAATTTTTTTTCTATTTTTTTTATACAAATTTTTATATATTTTTATCTTCAAAGGTTAAATTATGAGTAGTTTTAAAATTAGTGCGGCAAAATTAATCGCTAAGGTTGGGGGGCCATTTTCAAAATTAGGTTCAGGTAGCGGTAAAAGTTTTGCAGGAATTATATTTACAAGAATAGCTGGTGTTGATGCAGTTTCAGAATTGTCCAAAGATATGGGCATTGGTTCAATTATTCTTCACTTTTAATAAAATTATTATCATCTGATACTCAAATAAGAAGCAGTTTTGAGAGCAATACTATTAATGCTATTGCTTCTGCATTCATTCAACAAAAAGGAGATTTGGGTGTTTTTGAATATGGTATTCGTAATATCAAATATGGAATTCCAGATACAGTTCAAAGGGTGGTTGACCCAATCGGTGTAGTTTATACAACCATCTCTCCGGAACATGCGCAGGTTGCAGGTGTTAAAAATCCGTTTGAAGATTATTATAAAGCTAAAAGATTATTGTCACAAGGAATGAAACGGGGAGTAATCGTAACTAATGCGGATGATCCAAGAACTGCACTACTTGGAATTGATAAGGAAAATGATGTGAAGGTTAATTATTACGGTATTGAAACCGATGATGTGGAAGATATCAATGGAAATGCGGTTGAATGCCCTAGATGTGGTGAAACATTAAACTATTCTAAATACATATTAAATCACAGGGGAGTTTATACATGTAGCTGCGGTTTTAAACGACCTGAATTAAATGTAAAAGTCACTGATGTCGAATTCAATCCCGATTCATGGAAATTAACTATAGACGGAGATTTGTTCAATTACACTGTTTCAAAAAATGTTAAATTTAACTTTGACATAACCGTGCCTGCATTCGGTTTTCATAACATCTATAATACATTGGCTTCAATCACAACTTACGCAACTTTCACTCCTAAGGTTGAAAACATTAAATCCACTTCAAAAAGCGTATTTAACAATTTGGACATGTCATTCATTCCGCCTGGAAGATTTGAAGTTGTTGACATCGGAGGTAAATTCGTAGGTCTCGGTCAGGGAGATAATGGTGATGCTGCCAAAATCAATGCGATGTTTATGAATCAGTATGTTGACGGACCGCTTGAGTTTATTTACACAACTCCTGATGTGGATGAGGAGGAAATCTTTGATGATCATTTTGAAGTCATAAAAAGCATGAATCCTGCTCATGTTATTGTTGTTCCTGGAAGGGAATCTATTGATAAGGCTCATGAGTATTATGAATTAATTAAAGAAGAATATCCTGATGCCGAGTTTTATCCGTTAAGTTATAGTGAAATGGATGTTAGAATTAAAAAATTAGTTGAACTTGCCCGCAATTCTGACTATGATTATGTAATCATGACTGGCTGTGGTGAGGAACAGGCAATGTGGGAGCGAATAAAAAGGAATTTAATAGATAACTAAGGTATCTATTATCTCTTCTATTTTTTTGTAAAAGTCCAAATCGCTTTTTTCTATTTCTTTAAATGATGCGTCAATGCTGCAGCCGCAAAGGTCTGTACTGCCGATAATGAAATCATTTGAATCTTTTTTAATCAAAATGCCGAAAATTCTTTCTTTTTCATTTGCATATTTTTCAAATTCATCTTCTGAAAGCTTAAAGTTGTAGTCATTGACTGAGTAGATGTCGCATTCATTAATGACTGGGATGAAAGTATACATTCCAGCTGCAAGAAATATGTTTTCATGCTTTAGAATTTTCAGGATTCTTTTTTCGTAGGTATCGTCTTTTTTGATGCCATAATCATCGAATTCCAAAATGTTGTTTGTCCCCATATAGTAATTGTCATGGATGATGGTGGCTACCAAATCCTTGTCCACATAATTATCGCAGGAAGCCCTAATGTTTTTAATAGTTTCATTAATTCTCATTACAAAAAGCCTCGTATTTTTCATATATTGAAAGCATATGTTCAAGTTTATAAATTTCATTGATTCCATCTATACTTTCATGATTTAGTTTGATTTTTTTGATATATTAATTGAAGTTATTTTTGAAAGATTTGATTTTTAATGACGGAAAATATGGATTGATTTTCAAAAATGTAATCTCCAACATATAACTTGTCCGGGTTTTCGGGAATTGCTGATGGAGGATAGAAATCATTATTAAAATAGAAATAATTAACAAATTCGGAAGTGTTCAAACCGACATTATGGCCGTTATCATTAGTCACATAAATATTTACACCATATTTTTTCCCATTATCAGTATCCTGCAACTTATAATCATAGGAATAAAGATTACGTCTATTTGTACCTGAATCCTCATAAGAACAGATTTTAACGATAGCATCAACAGGGTCGGTTGCATAATCAGTATAGTTTCCTCCCCTAAAGCCGTAATACTCATTAGGAATAACTAAAAATTCACCAGTGTTTAACTTACCCACCAAAACAGTTTCATTATAAATCACACCGTATTTTCCATCAGGTGCCTTGATGAAAAAATGACCATAACCGTATTTGTTAAAGATTTTTTGAATCTTGCTAAGGGAATCTGATGAAATATTTTTGGAAGCAAGCATTTCACAAGCAATATTCTCTATATCTCTGGTTTCAGTGTCATTTGAAGAATCTCCACCATGGCTTGCAATCCATCCATCTTCAGTAATCATTGCATGAATGAAATGAGAATCGGGGGTGTCTATCTCCTGTACAATAATTTCCTGATTATTCAATTTATCATTATGTATAAGCACACCGTCATCACTGAATTCAGCATCTTGTCTAAAAGCGAAAACGGTTTCATCTTTTTCCTGAATAGCAAATGAACAGCATTGAAAATGTGATTCATTGAAATCTGAATCGAAATCAGTTTCACTTACATCACTTGCACATATTACAGCGCCAGACAGACAAACAATCAAGCACACGAACAGGAATATTTTCTTGAGATTCATATTATGCCACAACTTATTTCACTAATATGTATTTTATTTAATTTGTAATATAACTTTTCCTAAAATTAAAAATGCTTTCCAAAAATCAATGCTAAAATCAAGAAAATGAACATTCAAGACCAAACAGAGTGCTTCAAAAGGAATATATTGCAGAGAACCAATTTTGAATGACAATCAAAAAAGGATTTAGAAAATCAACAAAGTTTTTGAATGAGTCTTTTTAAACTCATCATAAAATATTAAATTATATATTATACAAATATATTAATATCTAAAATTTTAAAAATTTTTGAGGATTGAAAAAGATGATTTATTCGACTGAAATTGAGAATATGTGTCCTGTTCGCAAAGGTGCAAATCACGGACCAGCTCCAATTCCTGAAGAAGGTAAATGGGTAAAAGCAAAAGAAGTATCAGATATTTCAGGCTTTACTCATGGTATTGGCTGGTGCGCACCACAACAAGGATGCTGTAAATTAACTTTAAATGTTAAAGATGGTATAATTGAAGAAGCTCTTGTTGAAACTTTAGGATGTTCTGGAATGACACATTCTGCAGCAATGGCTGGTGAAATATTGGTTGGAAAAACTATTTTGGAAGCATTAAATACTGATCTTGTTTGTGATGCGATAAATACTGCAATGCGTGAATTATTCTTACAAATTGTTTATGGAAGAACCCAATCTGCATTTTCAGAAGGAGGACTTCAAATTGGTGCTGGACTTGAAGATTTGGGAAAAGGTCACAGAAGCCAAGTAGGAACAATATTTTCCACAAAAGAAAAAGGACCAAGGTATTTGGAATTGACTGAAGGTTACATTACTGAAATTGGCCTTGATGAAGATGATGAAATAATCGGTTATAAATATATTAACCTGGGTGTCATGCTAGACCAAATCAAAGATGGTGTTGACCCATTGGAAGCTATTGAAAAGGCAACCGGTCAATATGGAAGATTTGATGACGCAGCCAAAAAAATAGATCCAAGAAAGGAGTGATTACAATGAGTTTATTTGAAAGTTATGAAAGAAGAATTGATCAAATCATTCCTGTTTTAGAAAAATATGATATTAAAGATATGGAAGAAGCAAAACAAATCTGTTTGGATAAGGGATTCGACCCTTATGAAATTGTCAAAGGCGTTCAGCCAATTTGTTTTGAAAATGCCTGCTGGGCATATACTCTTGGTGCTGCAATTGCTGTAAAACAAGGCTGTACCAAAGCATCAGATGCTGCTAAGGCCATAGGTGAAGGATTACAAGCATTCTGTATTCCTGGAAGTGTTGCAGATGATAGAAAAGTAGGTTTAGGTCATGGAAACTTGGCTTCAATGCTTTTAAGTGATGAAAGTGAATGTTTTGCATTTCTTGCAGGTCATGAAAGTTTTGCAGCGGCAGAAGGAGCTATTGGAATTGCAAACTCTGCAAATGAAGTACGTGAAAAACCATTAAGAGTTATCTTAAACGGTCTTGGAAAGGATGCTGCATTAATCATTTCAAGAATCAATGGATTCACTTATGTTCAAACTGAATTTGATTACTTCACTGGAGAAGTTAAAGTAGTTCGAGAAAAAGCATACTCTGATGGTGAAAGGTCAAAAGTAAGATGTTATGGTGCTGATGATGTAAGGGAAGGCGTTGCTATTATGCATCTGGAAGGTGTTGATGTGTCAATCACTGGTAACTCAACAAACCCAACCCGTTTCCAGCATCCTGTAGCAGGAACATACAAAAAGGAATGCATTGAACAAGGTAAAAAATACTTCTCTGTTGCATCCGGTGGTGGAACAGGCAGAACATTGCATCCGGATAACATGGCTGCAGGTCCTGCTTCTTATGGTATGACTGACACCATGGGAAGAATGCATTCTGATGCTCAATTTGCGGGCTCATCATCTGTACCAGCTCACGTGGAAATGATGGGATTGATTGGTATGGGTAATAACCCAATGGTTGGTGCTAGTGTTGCTGTAGCTGTAGCTGTTGAAAAAGCAATGAAAAAATAAGAGTTTATCTCTTATTTATCTTTTTTTTATGATTTTTAAAACTGAAAATCTAATTTTAAGGCCTTGGGAAGAAGGCGATGCTGAAAATTTATATCACTTTGCAAAAAATCCTAAAATCGGTCCGATAGCAGGTTGGCCACCACATGAAAGTATTGAACATAGTTTGACCATTATCAATACAGTTTTCAATAAAAAGGAAACTTATGCCATAACATTCAATGAAATTCCAATCGGTTGTGTTGGTCTTTTGATTCATCCTGATGGAAATCATTATTGGGGTGATGGATCAGCTGAACTTGGATACTGGATAGCAGAACCGTATTGGGGTAAAGGTTTAGTTGTTGAAGCTTCAAAAGTTATTATAAGACATGCTTTTGATGATTTGGATATCAAACAGATTTATGCAACATATAGAATTGAAAATACGCAGTCAAAAAGAGTCTTAGAAAAGCTTGGTTTCAGATATTATACTGAACTGGACAACGTTAATTATTTGGGTGAAACATTTAGGGAAGTTGCAATGGTTATGGAAAAATAGTTTTATATATTTTAAGATATTAACTTTATACTAATGACTAGAATTTGTAAAAAATGTGAATTTGAAAATCAGGATGATTATGATTTCTGTGCTAAATGTGGCACTCCATTGGTTGAAGGACTTAAACCTAAACAAGTTTATGTTTACACAGGTCAGCAACCTCAAATCAATAAGAAAGCCGTTATAGTTTCTTATATTGTTACTATTTTTTTATCATGGAGTGGTGTGGTTTTTGGAATTTTAACTAAAAATACTTCATTGAGTGCATTTGCATTTTTTGGTTTTTTCATGCCGTTCTATTTGCTTCAGGCACCTGTCAAAGAGCTTAAAAAGCATGGAATAATACAATTTATTATTTCTGCTGTAGGTGTTGGTTTATCTTTTTATATTATGTTGCATTAATAAAATTAAAAAAAGGGAAATTATACGAAAATAAATCTAATATTCCCCATTAAAATTTGTATTGGAACTTGGAATACGTTCATTCCGTTCTTGCTCATTGCAGTATCCATTGCATCTCCCCTATCCATTGTTCCAGGAACATTTTCGTTTCCAGCATAACCGTTGTATGCATCATTTGCACGAATATCATCTACAATTGTAGTGCCGAATATTGCCTCTGCAGCATCATTGTTTACGCTGGCAATTATATGGGGTGTATAATTGTAGCTGTAAGTCATTATATCACGTGCAGCACCATAAGGGTCTTTTGGATTGTCTATATGGACATTATGCAATGTTTGACCTTGAGCATTGACTGAACTTCCAGGATAAACCCAGTCATATCCTATAATGGAAAATTTGGCAGCCATATCAATACTGGCATCTTCTCCTGTATCTTCAGCAACTATCAGAATAGGGCTGACAATTGTTGTTGCCAATGCCGCCAATATTACTGCAACAATTACCAATATAATTAAAGGTATTATTTTCATGTTTTAATTTTATAATTCTTTTAAATATTAATACTTAACTTTTTTAATTATCAAAAACATATTAATTTATATATAAAAATTTTGGTGATATTGTGATTATTGGTGGTTCAGCTTCTCAAGATTTGGCAGCTCATGTTGCTCGTGAACTTGGCGAGGAAGTAAGTTATGTTGAAACTAAAAAGTTTCCGGATGGAGAAAGATATTTGCGAATTAATGGCGAAATTGAAGACGAAGTGACTGTTATCCAGTCAACAGGATATCCTCAAGATGAAAATTTAATGGAATTGCTCTTTATAATTTCTACTCTTAAGGATTTGGGAGCTAAAAAAGTAAGGGCTGTCGTTCCATATATGGGATATGCAAGGCAGGAAAAACGTTTTAATCCTGGTGAATCAATTTCAGCAAAGACAATTTGTAATTTAATTCAGGCAGCTGGTGCAGATGAATTCATCACATTCAATATTCATGAGGCATGTGTTTTGAATTTCTTTGATATTCCTGCAAAAAACGTCTCAGCAATGCCTGCTATAGCAGAATACTTAAATAAAAAATATTTTAAGAAATCTGATGAAAAACCGTTAATTATTGCTCCTGATAAAGGAGCATATGGATTTGCACAGGAAATTTCTGAAATAATCGGATGTGACTGTACTTATTTAACTAAAGTACGTTTAGGTCCCGATAAGGTAGAAACCAGAATTGTGGATGTCAGATGTGACAGTGAAAGTGACAATACTGTTAATATTGATTCCGTAAAAGGAATGCATGCGATTATTGTGGATGATATAATTGCTACTGGAGGAACTATTGTAAATGCAATAAATATCCTAAAACAGTATGGGGCATCTTCAGTAGACGTATGCTGTGTACACCCGATCTTAACAAATAATGGTGCTACAAGAATCTATGAGGCCGGAGCTAATAAGATAATTGGTACAAACAGTTTATCTTCAGATACATCACGTGTTTCCATTGCAAAAAGTATTGCTGATGCATTGAGGGAATAATATGCCAATTGATAAAGCTAAAATTAAAGAAGAGCTTGTAGATAAATCAAATAATATTTTAGCCAAATATGCTGAAAAGGATATTGTTGAAAGCGTATCAGTAATGAATATGGCTGCTAAAACAGTGTTTTTAGGTTCACTGAGAGTTTACAATGATGATGTTGTATCCAATATAAAAAAAGATTTGAAAAAGGAATTGACAGGTTATGGTGATTTGACAATAAGGGATGAAAAGGTAATCCCTTGCTGTGCTCCAAGATATGTCCATATTAGTTTTAATATTTCTATTGAAAATTAGATATTATGAAGGAATTCAAATTAAATTCTCCCTATAAGCCATTGGGTGATCAACCAAAAGCAATTAATTCTTTAGCTGATGGAATAAATGAGGGAATAAAAGAACAGACTCTTTTGGGAGTGACAGGTTCAGGTAAGACATTTACAATGGCGAATGTTATTGAAAAGGTTCAAAAACCAACCCTTGTTATTTCACATAACAAAACTTTAGCAGCACAACTATATGAAGAATTTAAGGAATTCTTTCCGGATAATGCAGTAGAGTACTTTGTTAGTTATTATGATTATTACCAGCCGGAAGCATATGTTCCAAGAACAGATACATTCATTGATAAGGAAGCTTCAATAAATGAAGATATTGATATAATGAGGCACTCTGCAACTCAATCCCTTCTTTCAAGGGATGATGTGATTGTAGTAAGTAGTGTAAGTTGCATTTACGGTATCGGTTCTCCTGAAGATTATGGTGAATTTGCTTTTGGAATAGCTGTCGGTGATGTTTATGACAGGTCTGAAATAATAGCTAAACTTATTTTTATGCAGTATGAGCGAAATGACATTGAATTTGACAGAGGTCAATTCAGAGTTAGGGGAGATGTTATAGAAATTAATCCAGTTCATGGAACTCCACCTATAAGAATTGAGCTGTTTGGTGATGAAATCGATGCCATTAGCTTAATTGATAATGTTACAGGTAAAAAGAAGGAAAGCCTTAAAAGATACATGATTTTCCCTGCAAAGCACTTTGTAGTAGGGCAGGACAAAATGGATGTTGCACTTTCAAAAATCAGACAAGAATTAGATGACAGGCTTTTGGAATTAAACTCAATGGGAAAATTGCTTGAAGCTCAAAGATTGGAGCAGAGAACTCGTTTTGACATTGAAATGCTTCAGGAGATGGGGTACTGTCCGGGTGTAGAAAACTATTCCATGCACTTGTCCGGACGTAAATGGGGTGAAAAACCGTATTCTCTTTTAAAATATTTCCCTGATGATTTTTTAACAATCATTGATGAATCCCATGTTACTGTTCCTCAAATCAGGGGGATGTATAATGGTGACAGGGCACGTAAGGAAACTCTGGTCGAGCATGGTTTCAGATTACCTTCCGCTAAGGAAAACCGTCCATTGAGATTTGACGAGTTTGAATCATCAGTCAATCAGGTCATTTACGTATCGGCAACTCCTGGACAATACGAACTTGCAAAATCAAGAAATGTCGTAGAACAGATTATCAGACCGACAGGATTGGTTGATCCTGAAGTCTTGATAAGGCCGGTTACAGGCCAGGTAGAGGATTTGCTTAAGGAAGTTAAATTAACCGCCGAAAAGGATGAAAGGGTATTGGTTACCACATTAACAAAAAGAATGGCGGAAGATTTGACAGACTATTATGCAAGAATCGGTGTCAAGGTAAGATATATGCACTCTGAAATCGATACCTTGGAAAGGATTGACATTGTTGATGATTTGAGACGGGGTAAATTTGACGTACTGGTTGGCGTAAACCTTTTAAGAGAAGGTTTGGATCTTCCTGAAGTGTCATTGGTAGCTATTTTGGATGCAGATAAGGAAGGATTTTTGAGAAATGAGACTTCCTTGATACAGACCATTGGGCGTGCAGCAAGAAATGTAAATGGTCGTGTAATAATGTATGTGGATGATATGACCGATTCGGTTAAAAATGCATATGACATTACCCTTAAAAGACGCAAACTGCAGATGAAATATAATGAAGTTCATGGAATCACTCCAAAGTCCACTCAAAGAACTTTAAAAGAAAAACTTGCAGAAGAAGATGAAAAATACAAAGGCATTGGAGCAGATGTTAGTACAATGCCGAAAGACGAGCTTCGTTTGTTAATCAAGGATTTGGAAAAAGACATGAAGGATGCAGCTGCAAGACTGGACTTTGAAAGGGCTGCAGATTTAAGAAACAAACTTTATGCCTTAAAAGGGTTTGACAAATAATCTCATTTTTTTTGGGTGATGAAATATTACTTTTCATATGCTCTTTAAAATACTTTATAAATGAGATTGTTCTAATATTATATAACTAATTTTTTTTAGGAGTGTATTATGGCTGAAGAATCTAAAAAACAAATTATCATTAAGGGTGCACGTGAGCATAATCTGCAAGATATTGATGTAAGTGTTCCCCGAGATGAATTTATTGTAATTACTGGTATTAGTGGATCAGGTAAGTCTTCATTGGCTTTTGATACAATCTATGCTGAAGGACAGCGCAGATATGTTGAGTCATTATCAGCTTATGCAAGACAATTTTTAGGGCAGATGAAAAAGCCTGAAATGGAGTCCATTGAAGGATTATCTCCCGCAATTTCAATTGACCAAAAAACAACAAGAGAAAATCCAAGATCCACTGTAGGAACAATTACTGAAATTTATGATTATTTAAGATTATTATTTGCAAGAATAGGTATTCCACATTGTCCTAATTGTGGAAAAGAAGTTTCCCATCAAACCATTGGTCAAATTGGTGAATCAATAATTGAAGAAGGGGAAGGAATTAAAATCCAAATTTTATCTCCAATCGTAAGGGATAAAAAAGGCCAATTCAAAGATGTGCTGGACGATTTGAGAAACAAAGGTTTCGTAAGGGTTCGCGTTGATGATGAAATAAGGGATTTGGAAGAAGACATATCTCTTGCAAAAACATACAGACACAATATTGATGTTGTTGTAGATAGATTAAAAATCCGTAAGGATGTTGATTTTAAAAGAAGGCTAGTTGACTCATTGGAAACTGCAGCTGAATTTTCAGAAGGTTTAATCACAGTCTTATTTGATGATGGCGATAAAGAATACGAAAAAAAATATTCAGAGCATTTTGCATGTGTTGATTGTGGAATAAACTTTGAAGAGCTAACTCCAAGGATGTTTTCATTCAATGCTCCACAGGGTGCATGTCCTGAATGTAATGGTATCGGTTCTAAAATGGAAATTGACCCGGACTTAGTTGTTCCGGACAAATCATTGTCTTTAAATGAAGGTGCAATCGTACCTTGGGCAAGTTCAGCTAAACGGGAAAATTATTATTTCCAAATGCTTGATGCAGTTTCAAAACATTTTAATTTCAGCATGGATACTCCATTTGAAGAACTTGATAAGAAATATCAAGATACAATTCTTTTTGGCTGTGATGAAAAAATCCCATTCAACTTTAAAAGAAGAAATAAATCCTACATGGTGAATCGTAGATTTGAAGGCGTTGTTCCAAGAATGCAAAGATTATATTTTGAAACCAAATCAAGCTATTCAAGAAAATACCTCTCCAAATTCATGTCTGATAGGAAATGTTATGTTTGTGACGGAAAGAGATTAAGGCCTGAAGTCTTGGCCGTTACTGTTGGTGGAAAATCAATCATTGACGTGTGTGATTTGGCGATTAAAGACTCATATCAATTTTTCCAGGATTTGGAGTTGACTGAAAGGGAAAATTTCATTGCAAAAGAAGTCTTAAAAGAGATTAAAGAGCGCTTAAGCTTTTTGGTTGAAGTTGGTCTTGATTATCTGTCCATGTCTAGGTCATCCGGAACACTGTCTGGTGGTGAGGCTCAAAGGATTCGTTTGGCAACACAGATAGGTTCAGGTCTGGTCGGTGTTTTATACATTTTGGATGAACCAAGTATAGGACTCCATCAAAGGGATAATATTAAGCTTATTGAAGCATTAAAAAGACTCAAAGACTTGGGAAATACATTGGTTGTCGTTGAACATGACGAAGAAACTATATTATCTGCAGACCATGTTGTTGACATTGGCCCTGGTGCCGGTGAGCATGGTGGTAAGGTGGTTGCTCAGGGAACTCCAGTGGAGATTATGAATAATCCTGATTCAATTACGGGTCAATATATTTCAAGAGCTAAAAAGATTGATATTCCTAAAGACAGGCGTGAAGGAAACGGCCAATTCATTGAAATTAAAGGAGCTGCTCAAAATAACCTTAAAGACATTGATGTTGAAATCCCATTAGGTAAATTCACCTGTGTTACAGGAGTCAGCGGTTCAGGTAAAAGTAGTTTAATCAATGAAATTCTATACAAGGGAGCACACGGCAAATTGTCCAAAAAATTCATGTTTGCTGGAAAATACGATAAAATCGAAGGATTGGAAAATATTGATAAGGTAATTGCAATTGACCAAAAACCGATTGGAAGAACTCCTAGATCAAATCCTGCAACATATACTGGTGTGTTCACAGATATCCGTGATCTGTTTGCAAATACTCCTGAATCAAAGGCAAGAGGATATAAGCCTGGAAGATTCTCATTCAACGTAAAAGGTGGAAGATGTGAAGCATGTTCCGGTGATGGTATAGTTCAGATTGAAATGCACTTTTTGGCAGACGTTTATGTGCCATGTGAAGTCTGTGGCGGTAAAAGATACAACGAAGAGACTTTAGATATCCGGTATAAAGGTAAAAACATTTATGAAGTCTTGGAAATGACTGTTGAAGAGGCATTGGAATTCTTTGAAAACATTCCAAAAATCACTAAAAAGCTTCAGACATTATATGATGTTGGTTTGGGTTATATGAAAATAGGTCAGCCTGCTACAACATTATCGGGTGGTGAAGCTCAAAGGATTAAACTGGCTAAAGAGCTTTCAAGGTCCAGTACTGGCAAGACATTGTATATCTTGGATGAACCTACTACTGGTCTTCATTTTGCAGACATCAAAAGATTACTGGAAGTTCTTGCTAGACTGACTGATGCGGGCAATTCTGTAGTGGTCATTGAGCATAATTTGGATGTTATCAAGACTGCAGACCATATCATTGACCTTGGTCCTGAAGGAGGGGACGGTGGCGGTGAAGTAATCGCTACTGGAACACCTGAAGAGATTGCCGAGGCAGGAACTTACACTGGTAAATTCTTGGAGCGCATGCTGGATGAGAATATTACTCCTTATGCAAAGGAATTGGTGGAAGATATAGGAAAATAATTTTTTCTATATTGTTTTTCTACTTTTTCATTGTGGTTAGGTTACTTAATGGTTTATTCGATTTTTCTTTTTTAGATAAATTATTTAATTAATTAAATCAAATATAATAATAATTATTTTAGGTGATAAATTGAGTTTTGATTTAAAAGAGGCATTTTTAATTTTTATCCGTGGTGTCCTTATGGGTTCGGCGGATATTGTTCCAGGGGTTTCTGGAGGAACCATTGCATTAATTACTGGAATTTATGGACATTTGGTGGAAGCGATAAGTAATATTAAGTTTGGATTTATAAAACCACTGCTTAAGGGAGATGGCAGAGGTTTTATTAATGGCATATTGGAAGAGATAGATTTCAAATTCTTCATTCCATTGGTTTTAGGTATTGGAGTTGCTTTTTTAACATTGGCAAAAGTTGTTACCTATTGTATGGATGTGCATACTGCTTTAACTTATTCATTTTTCTTAGGTTTAATTATAGCTTCAGCAGTAATCCTATTTAAAAAATTAAATGAAATTAACTTAAAAAATATTCTATTTGCCATAATAGGTGCTATTTTAACATATATTTTTGTAAGTTTAAATCCTATGGCTGCCCATCATTCTTTAATCATCATATTCTTCTCTGGTATGATAGCAATCTGTGCAATGATTTTGCCTGGTGTTTCAGGATCATTTTTATTATTGCTTTTAGGGCAATATGAATACATGTTGACAGCACTTCATGAGTTTCATTTTGCAGAAATCATAACATTTGTTGTAGGTGCTTTGATAGGTATTCTTGGATTTTCAAAAATCTTAAATTATCTGCTTAAAAACCATGAACACGTCACAATGGCATTTCTTATTGGGGTTATGCTTGGGTCTTTAAAGGTTCCTGCAGTGGAAATCATGAATTCAACAGGTTTAAATTTTTCAGGTCTTTTCCCATGTTTAATCGTTGCAGTAATTGGATTTGCGTTAATCATTATTTTAGAAACAAAATTTGACTATATTGAATAGTTCAAAGCGTGGCATATTATTAGTATATTGAGGTATGGTAATTTACCATATCTCATTTTTTCACCAAACTTTTTTGTATTTTTCTCATTGAAATTAAATTTAAGTTGGAATAACAACATGACTTCGCTAATGGATGATTCTTTCATTCTAGAATTATTATATTGTGAATTTAAAATAGTATAATAATAATATCCTTTTTTTCAACAGTTTTAATCTGTAGAGCTACAATAAAGCTGTATTAATGGTAAAAACTAAACAATTAAACTCATTCTTTCTTAATCAATGCAAAAAACTAAAAAAATATTCTTGCAAAAGATTATTAATAAAGTCGCATATATATTATTGTATTGATTTTTTTACATCAATTTAGTGTATAAATTAATTTATATGAAAAATTCAAGAAATTGACAGAAAATAATTGCATTTGATGTCAAGAAGAAGTGAATTAATTAGTATTGTAAAATCTGTAGATGGATAATAATGATTTATTCATATGTCCTAGTTAATTTTTATACTAATATATAATTAAAGAATGGAGGTAATATTATTTTTAAGAATAATAAAGTATTATTATTTATTTCAATAATTTTTGTTTCATTAATTGCCATAAGTGCAGTAAGCGCTGCAGACAATATAAATGACACTGTTGCAGTTTCTAGTGATGATTCAGATGTTATTGCAGTTAATAATGAAGATAAAATCGTAAGTGTAGGAACTGATGATTCAGATGTAGTTTCTGCAGATAGTGAAGACGAAATAGTAAGCACTAATGTTGTTGAAAAAGATGATGTTGTATCAATCGGTTCTAAATCAGGAAACGGTTCAAGCTTTGATTTCTCAAGTTTATTTAATGGAACTAGTATAAGCTTTGGTAATGGAACAAGCTTTGATTTCTCAAGTTTATTAAATGGAACTACCATAAGTTTCGGTAATGGAACAAGCTTCAATACATCAAGCCTATTAAATGCTAATTTCACTTTTGGTAATGGAACAAGCTTTAATATCTCAAGTTTAATAGGAGGTAATGGAACAAGCTTTGATATAGGAAGCATAATTGATATTTTCGGCGGTAAAACTGTAGAGGATTCTATTAATGCCACTGATGTAAGCAAAGTTTACACTGTAAATACTAAATATAGTGTCAATATATTACATGGAAATGAAACTTTAACTTCAGGAGCTGTTACATTCACTGTTGACAATAAGGAATATGTGGGCAGTTGGAAAGATGGTTCTGTTTATGTGAATTTAAAAAATTTAAAACCTGGAGATCATTTCATCATTACAGAATATGGTCAAACTTTAGCTAAAAATAAAATCACAGTTAAAAAAGCAACTCCTAAATTAGCTGCAAAAAACAAAGCTTTTAAAGTTAAAACAAAAACTAAAAAATACACTGTAACTTTAAAAACCAATGAGAACAAAGTTCTTAAAAACACTAAAGTTACCATTAAAGTTAAAGGTAAAACCTATTCTGCAAAAACCAACAGTAAAGGAAAAGCAACCTTTAAAATAACCAAATTAACTAAAGTTGGTAAATTTAGCGCTACTGTTAAATCCGCAGCAACTGCTTGCTACAAATCAGTAAGTAAAAGTGTAACTATTACAGTTAAAAAATAATTTTTCTGTAATGTTTTGAGTTTTTAACTCAAAACCTATTTTTTTTTTAATTATTGTTGTGTCATGAATTTTTCGGACCAATTATTGATTTTTTGATGAGATATTTGGATTTCAAAGAATATTTCAAAGTATTTACTTATTATTTTTATTCTTCATGAAATTTCATCGATTATTTCTTGTAAAAATGGTTTATTTTTACAAATTTGTTTTTGTTGCCATAATAATTATATATTGTTGCAACAAAGATAATAACAAGATTACTACATGGTGGTCGTTATGGGGATTTGTCCTAGATGCGGTTCTTGGGTTGATGAAGGCGAACCTTACTGTCCTGAATGCTGTTACGATGGAAGTGGTGAAACAGATGATGTTAATTCCGATTCTGATATGATCACAGTTAACGGTTATGATTATAAAAAAAGGGATGTGGAATATGCATTGGATGAATTGAGGTATGATTTTGATGATTTAAAATCAGGATTTGTTGATGAGGATGAACTGGAAGAAATCCTGAAAAATATGTGGGAGTGTTTATTATGACAAAGCAATGTTTTTACTGCAGCTATCCGAACAGTGACAGTGCAACACGTTGCATAAATTGTGGAATGGAATTGAATAAATATTGGGATAAATCCGGCGAAAAACCAGAGCTTATAGATAAACGAAAAAGATAATTAATTTGAGGGAATAATATGAAAATTTGTCCAAAATGCAGTTCAATACTGGCAGATAATGAGCCTTACTGCGAAAATTGCGGTTATGACCCAGCTTTTGATGGGGGCAGTTGGAAGTCTGATGACTTGTCATTGAAAGTTTCAAGGCCTCATGGTGAATATCTTTAGATATTCAATTCAAATCTGGATTAACTTAATTAACAATTAACAATATAATATTATTAATGCTAGTTTTAAAGAAAGTCAAAAAACAGTGGAAGTTATATCCAATCGGTTCTCCAAAAGGGGCACTGAACCATAAAAGAGAACCTGAATTTGTTGGAAATATCAAGTTCAAGCATGAAGGAGATTCTCTTGATATTTCAAGGTTTGTAGCCGATTATAACTTTAAGGATAACTCCACATTAAATGAAAAATTGCTGCCTCCTGGTGAAGTCATTAAGTTACTTCGCTCTCAGGCTGTTTTTCTTGCAACACCTGATGAAAAGGTTGAAAAATTCCTAAAATCATATAACATTAAAGTCAGAAAAACACAGGTTTGTGATTTCTGCGCATTTGAAGGAAATATTACAATTGTCAATTCATCCTACTCTTATAAATATAATAATCAGCTAATCTGTAAAGAATGTGCTCATGATACGATAAAGGAAGAATTGAAGCTTCAGGGATTTGACAGGGCTATTTTTAGAAATCTTAAAAAAACATTGGAAAAAACAGGAAGTCTGGAAAAAACCTTATCGGTTTTATCTCCTCACTTTGATGCAATAAAGAATAGAAATCTGACATTGTTTGACAAGACCGGAAAATCCAAGCACATCATCCCTCCTGTTGATATGAAAAGATTGAAGATTCCAAAAAAGTTTAAGCAGGTTCTTTTGGATTCTGGAAACACAAAACTGTTGCCTGTTCAGTATCTGGCCATTAAGGAAGGACTTCTGAGGGGTGATGATTTGCTTGTTGTAAGTGCAACAGGTTCCGGTAAGACTCTGGTTGGGGAGCTTGCAGGTATTACGGAGGCCTTGAAAGGTAAAAAATTCGTATTTTTAACTCCATTGGTTGCCCTTGCAAACCAAAAATACAGGGATTTTAAAAAGAAATACTCTAAATTGGGTTTAAAGGTAGCCATTAAGGTTGGAAGGAATCGTGTAAAGGCAAAAGGTGAGTTGAATCTTCCGGATTCAGATGTTTCCAAGTCAGACATTGTTGTTGCGACCTATGAAGGAATTGATTATCTTTTAAGAAACGGCAATTCCAGCAGTTTATCAAATCTTGGTGTTGTTTTGATAGATGAAATTCACATGATTGATGATGAAGACCGTGGAACACGTCTAAATGGCTTGATTAAGCGTTTAAAACATCTTTATCCTAAAACTCAAATTATTGGTTTATCTGCTACTGTTAAAAATCCCGAATTTTTAGCGGATGAATTTAATATGAAGCTTGTTAAGTATGACGAGAGGCCGGTTCCTTTGGAAAGGCACCTGGTTTATGTTAGAAACGAGTCTCAAAAACGTCATCTGATGCAGAGATTGGTTAAAAGGGAGTACAATACCAAATCCAAAAAAGGATTTAGGGGCCAAACTATAATATTTACAAATTCAAGACGAAAAACTCATCAGATTACAAACTTCCTGACAAATAAGCATGTTAACGCAAGAGCATATCACGCAGGATTGTCCTATTATAAAAAGGAAAAGATTGAAAAGGACTTTGATAAGGGTAAGATTTCATGTGTTGTAACGACTGCAGCCCTTGCAGCTGGTGTGGATTTTCCGGCTTCACAGGTAATATTTGATTCATTGGTAATGGGAAACAAGTGGATCAATCCGAATGAATTTGCACAAATGCTTGGTCGTGCAGGAAGGCCGTCCTATCATGATAGAGGTATTGTTTATCTGATTCCTGAGATTGGCAATGATTTTGCTGGAGAATCAGAAGAGGCAATGGCATTGGACCTTTTAGAAAGCAATAGTGAGGATGTATATATTGAATATGATGAGGAATCATCTTATGAACAGATTCTTGCGGATATCTCTTCAACTTCAATCAAATCATTTGAAGAGTTAAATAAATTTTATAAGAATATTGACGTTCCGATAAGTATTAAGATAGCTGTGGATGAAATGGATGACTTGGGATTGATTGAGAGAAGCCCAAATAATAAACTGGCAGTAACAAAATATGGAAGGGCAACATCAGTATCATTTTTATCAATTGAAGATGCGGAATTCATCAAAAATACTTTGAATGATTATAATTATCTGAAACATTATGTTGGTCACTCTCCAATGTATAAGAAAAAGGATAAGTATGATAAGCTTAAGGTGCTGATTCTTGCAATGGCACTGGACTTGGAAATGTTTGAAAATGCATATCTGTCAAATGTCATTCACAATCAAATTTCCAATGCCCTAAAGATTAAATTTTCCACCAGATTATTTGCCGAATCAACTTTGGACATCATATCTTCAGGTGAAGCCATTGAAAAGGTCGATAAGAAATTCCAGGATGCATTGATTGCACTTCAAAGTGATTTCATGCAATGCAGATGTCAGGACAGGCCGTTTTGCAGCTGTATGCAAAGGGGAATTTCAGAAGTCATTGTCCACGAAAGACTTAAAGGCAAGGACCCACAAGATATATCAAATAAGTTATTCAGAAAATATCAAATTCAGGTCTATCCTGGAGACATATTCTCATGGCTGGACAACTTTGTCAAAAATTTGGATGCAATTAAAAGAATATCTAAAGCTTATAATAGACAGAATTTTGTCAAAAAAACTAATTGGTTAATTAAGAAAATAGAAAACGGGTGAAAATGCATGTATGCAGATGAAAAAATATTGATAGGTTGTAATGAAAACACATGTGTGAGTTTATTACCAAAACTGGCTAACAGACACGGTTTAATAGCTGGAGCAACTGGAACAGGTAAAACAATTACTTTAAAGACTTTAGCAGAGTCATTTTCTGATTTGGGAGTTCCAGTATTCTTGGCTGATATGAAAGGAGACATTTCAGGACTTGCAAAAATAGGTTCTGAAACAGAAAAAATCAAAGCCAATGTTGATAAATATGGACTTGCTGAAAAAGGATTCAAATATCAGGCATATCCTGTAGAATTTTGGGATTTATTTGGGGCTAAAGGTCTTCCTGTAAGAGTGACATTGTCTGAAATGGGTCCGACTCTTTTGGCAAAGATATTGAATTTATCTGAAGCACAGACTGGTGTTTTAAATATTGTATTCAGAGTGGCGGACAGCAATTCCTTACCTATCATTGATTTAAAAGACTTGAAGGCAATGATTAATCATGTCGTTGAAAACAAAGCACAATATGAAAGCGAATATGGTGCTATAGCTGAAAAGTCAGCAAATACAATTTTAAGAAGTCTAATAGCTCTTGAAGATCAGGGAGGTAACGACTTTTTCTTTGAACCGGCACTTGATTTGAATGACTTCATTAGAGTCAATGACAATGGAAAAGGTATCATTAACATTTTGGATGCTCAAAAGTTGTCACTTTCACCGGAATTATATTCAACATTCCTCCTTTGGATGTTGTCAGAATTATTTGAAAATTTACCTGAAGTGGGCGATATGGACAAGCCTAAATTTGTATTCTTCTTTGATGAAGCACACTTGTTGTTTGATGATATGTCTGTCGAATTTGGCAAAAAAATTGAGCAAATCGTAAGGCTAATAAGATCAAAAGGTGTAGGATTATATTTCATTTCACAGTCTCCTGCAGATATTCCAGATGATATTTTGGCACAACTCGGAAACCGTGTTCAGCATGCACTTCATGCATACACTCCAAAAGACCAAAAGGCGGTTAAGGTGGCTGCTGAAACATTCAGACCAAACCCAGAGTTCAACACTGAAGATGTCATTTCAGAACTTGGAATCGGACAGGCATTGGTGTCTGTTTTGGATGAAAATGGTGTTCCGGGAATAGTTGAAAAGGTGGATATTGTGCCTCCGCAAAGTTATATTGGAGCTATCGATGATGCAATGAGGGAAGAATTAATCAACTTATCCGAACTCAAAGGCAAATACTTCGAACCGGTTGATCCTGAATCTGCTTACGAATTATTATTAAACAAAATTGATTCTGATTCAAATCTTGAAAGCGAAGTAGCACCTGAAACCAAAGAAGCCGTTGAAGAAGCCATTGAACAAAATCATGAAGCTCCAGTTGAGGAAGCTCCTGCCCAAGAAACTCCACAGGAAAAACCTGCATTCGGTTTGGGAGATATCATCGGAACCGTTATGGGAGGAAGCCAGCCTGCAAAAGGCAAAAGAGCTAAAAAATCTGAAACTCAAAAAATGGCTGAAAGGGCAGCATCACAGGCAGCAAATACTGTTGCACGTGAAGTTACAAAAGGAATAATGAGGGGAATCTTTGGACAAATGAAATAGGTGGTTATATGGTACATCCTCACAAAAAAGCAGTGGCTAATATGCCTGCTTCATCTTTAATCGGAATTATTGAAGAGTCTAAAATGACTTATGTTCGTGAAAATTTAAGCATTTTCTTGCATGAAAGTCAAATCAAGCTATTGAAGCAAGTTAAAAAGCATGAAAAGCCTCATCACAAACGCATTAGAGTCAAACAATTTGAAAAAGCTAAAAAAGATGATCTGTTTAATATGCATTTGGGTTTGTATCTTAAGAAATATCAGAAATTGGAAAAAATTGGTCTGATTGAAATAGATTTGAATCCTGATAACGGGCTTGAATATGACTGCACTTTAACTTCTAAAGGTAAAGATGTTTTGGATGAAATTTCTACTTTGGAAAAGGAATGGGAAATTGTTGTAAACATTAACGATGATGATTTGGAAGTCTTAAGGAAATTGGCTCTAGATTCATTTGAAATTTCATATAAACATAAGAAAAAGAAAGGTTTCATATTTTAAAGTATTCAAAATCCATGGCTATTGATTTGTATGCATTTTGGACAGATTCAATAGCTTCATTTCTATTTTTAAAATAATATAGGTGGCTTTCACAGTCACAATCAGAACATCCGAAATTTTTTATCCCTTTTGCATTGTTTGAAATGTATTGTGATAATTCACATTCTATCTTTTCAGTTGATTCATTGAATATTATTTCTTCAATTTCTGATTCTTTTAACAAATAATCAATGTGCCAATGGAGCTTTTTTTCATCTCTTAAATGTCTGTTTATTCGTGATTCAAGTGAATTCATCGCAGAACCTACATAAACATAGTGTCCTTTAGTGAAATCTATTTTACCTAATTTTTTTCCTATTTTGATTTTTGAACTATTGCTTAAATTGATAATTAGACAGTAACATCCTTTCATTTTAATCATTTTAATGCCGTATTTGATATTAATATATTACAAATATTATATGTTATATGTTTTGGGGAAGTATTTTGGACAAATGGTATTTTTTCGCTTTTGTGGTGTTATTGGTTGATTTCTATAATTTTGGGAGGTCATTACTTCAATTATATCAACAGTTCTTTGGAATTATCAAGTTAGTTATGGTCTTATTATGCTGATGTTGAAAACTAAAAGTAATAACAAAATGATACTTCATCAATCTAATTTGAAAAGTTTATATGTATTCAATGATATATAGTTAGTTAATAACAATTGTTGAGGTCATTAAATTGAAAAGGTATAAGATAATAATATTAGCTCTATTAATTTTATTATTTTTTATGGGTAGTGTAAATGCTAGTGAGGACATTGGTCTTAATCAAACAGCAGATACTTTGTCCTTTGATTTAAATCAAAGTTCATTAGAAACTAATTTTGAAGATAATATTGTAGAAGAAAGTTCTGATCAAGTTATTGTTAATGATTGGGAAGAGTTACAATATTATTGTTCTTTGGATGATAAAAATTATACATTAAAACTTAAAGAGAATACTAATTATTATCCATCTGATGTATCAGATTCAAATGGCCAGATTCTTATTAAGAATAATGTTAAAATTATTGGAAGTGAAGGGGCATATATTGGAGATATATCTCCTCAAGCAGGAAACATTGAATATGCAGCAATTAAAGTGGCTGATGATTCAGGAATTGGTATTACCTTGGAAAACATTACATTTAAATGGATTGGTTCTTCATATCAATCCGATGGTGTATTTTTAGTTATGGGTGGCAATGCAAATAATTATATTAGAAACTGTTACTTCACCAACATTTCTACTAATATGGGTCATTCCAGTATTCTTCATATTAAAAAAGGTAAAGCAATATTGACAAACTGTACTTTTATTAATTGTACTACTGATTTTGGTTGTGTTAGTATTTATAACCCTGATGATGACCCTACTAACCTATGTACTAAGGCTTCTATGGAAGTCAATGACTGTTACTTTGAAGGCAACTATGCTAGAACTGAACCTGGCTGTATTAATAACTGTGGCATGCTTGTTGTGAATAATACTACTTTTTATAAGAATAGTGCTTTTTGGTGGGCTGGTGCAATACATACTCATGGTGGTGCTAATACTACAATATATGATTCTGATTTTATAGATAATCTTGCTGGTTGGAATGGTGGTGCACTATATACTTATAGTTATTTACAGATTTACAACTCAAGGTTTATAGGTAATAATTGTACTACTAATAATGGTGGTGGAGCTATAGGTGCTTGTAAATATCTGCATTCACCATATATACATATTGAGGGTAGTCTATTCCAAAACAATGAAAATCTATGTTGGGGTTTAGATGAATTGTCAACTACTGGTACTGGTCGTGGAGGAGCAATATCCATAATGGATGATGGTGCTCTTGAATTATATAATAATATATTTATTAAAAATAGTGCTTCTATAGGTAGTGCTGTTTGTGCTATTTCTGGTGGTCTTAGTTATGGTTCTCCTGATGTTAAAATTGTAGGAAATAAATTTATTAATCATACTCGTATGGGGGACGTATTGGATATAAGATTATCTTCAGTTTCAATAGCTGAAATTAAGGATAATTATTTCTTAAACAATTCTATCGTATTTGAAAAGCTCAAATTATCTGCTGAAGATCCAATTGATGGTTTAGTAAATTTCCATTTGGATGTGTCTTTAAAAAATCCAAAATATTATGATAATGATATTTTGGAGAAATCCAGCTATTATGTTTATGTTGATGGTGTATATCATTCAACTGTTTCAAGTAAAGATTTCACACTTAATTTAGAAAAAGGCAAAACTGCTTATGTTTATGTAGTTCCATCTATATCAAGTAGTAAAAGTAATGAAGTTTTTGCAGGTATTCCAAAAACATTTATTTATGTATCACAAAGTCGGGGTAATGATAGTAATGATGGTCTATCTAGAAGTCAACCTGTAAAAACATTAAGCAAATCAATTGAACTTGCAAGAAGTTATGAAAATATAGTGATAATCGACGGAACATTTGATGAAACAGATTTGACTATTGATTACAATTTAACAATAGCTGCCGAAAACAGTGCAACCATTACTGTTGTAGGCAATGCATTCACCATTACTGATGGGGACGTAAGATTTGTTAATGTTAGTTTTAAAAATTCGAAATACGGATCAAGCACAAAAAATAGAATTATATCACAAACCGGTACTGGATTTTTATTCTTGGAAGGATGTATTTTCCAATCAAATGATTATAAGGCGCTGATTGAAGCTAGTGGCAGTATTGAAGGTGAAAATTTAATAGTTTCTGACAATAAGGACGGTTCTTTTATTAAATGTGATTCCATTAAACTTAAATCATCAGTATTTACCAATAACATTGCAACTTATACATTATATAAATCTATCTTATATACTACAAAAACAGTTAAATTTGAAATTGAAAACGTGACATTCATTGGAAATAATGTTCACTCTGGCTGTATTTATGTTAAAGGAAGCGGAACAGTAACAGACTGTGCATTTATTGGAAATAAGATGATGATTTCAAGTGGTAGAGGTTCTGCAATCGTGCTTGATGATGGTTCTCTTGTTGTTCAATCCTCTGAATTCATTAATAATACAGATACTGGAAGATATTCCTCTGTAATTTATCTAACATCAGGCGATTTATTAATCAAGGATTCAATTTTAATTAACAATGCTTATGAAAATACAAATAATCTAATTATAAATGGTGCTGAAACCTCACTTAAAAAGTTAATTGCAAATAATAATTGGTGGGGTAACACTCCGGATAACTTAAGCAAACCTGCTTTAAAAGTCTATCCTTCATCAAATCTATTGCCGAATGGATGGGATCCTGTATCCTATTGGCTAGTATTAAATGCCACTTCGTTAAATGATGAACTTAGGATAAATGATAATGCTCCTGTTCAGTTTGCATTCACCCAAATAGATAATTATGGAAATGTAACAGCTTATGATTCATATTATTTACCAAGTTTTGATTTAAAATTGATAGCAGTTAATGGAACTTGTGATGATAATAATGTAAAAGTGGAAAACGGAGTGGCCACTACTTATTTCACATTAACCGGCATTAATGGAGGTTCACTATTCGGTTCATTTATCGGACGCAGTGCAGGTGTTAACTTCAAGTTTATAAAATCAACTCCTGACATGACAATCAATGTAAATGATACTGCTTTTAAAAGTCCTGCAGAGATTGAAATAATTCTTGATTCCGGTGCAACTGGAGAATTAATAGTTAAAGTTGGAAATATTACCCAAACAAAACATATATCTGATTCAATAACATTCATGATTTCTGATCTGCCAGTTGGAAATTACACTGTTGAAGTTAACTATACTGGAAATGAAATATATGATCCAGTTGTAAAAACAGCCCAATTTTCTGTAAATAAGCTTCCATCAGACATTAACATATCCTGTGGAGAAATTGAATTATACAAGGATGTTGTTTTTACTTTTAGTGTAAGTGATGGTGCAACTGGAATTATAGAAGTAAATGTTAACAATCAAACAGAAACAATCAATGTCGGTAAATCTTACACAATTAAAAACATTGACCGTGGAAATTATCATATAAAAGCAATTTATAAGGGGGATAATAACTATCTTGAAAGCAGTGAAGAATTTACATTTGAAGTAGGTAAATATTTCCCATCAATAAATGTTGATGTTCCGAATATTACTTATGGAAATGATGCTGTTATTACTGTAACTCTTAATAACAATGCAACAGGCGATGTTAGTGTTTTAATAGATGGCAAATCAAGCACTGCTAAACTAAATAACGGTCAGGCAATATTAACTATTTCAAATCTTAATGCCGGACAAAATAAAATAGTGAATGTGTCATATGCTGGTGATGATAATTATAAAAATGCCACAAAATCTGCTACATTCAATATAGAAAAAGCAATTCTTGATTTTACAATTAATTCAAATGATGCTAAAATTGGAAAAGAGGTTACTGTTGAAATAGCTCTTCCGGCTTATAGTGGTGGAACAATAACATTGTCCGGTATTAAAAGTGAAGTTAAAAATGTTCCTTTATCAGGTATTGTTAAAGTTATTTATGATGATTTGGAAAGTGGAACATATACTGTATCTGCGGAGTATAATGGTGATAATTATCAAACAATTTCAAAATCCACATCATTTTCAGTGTCTTTATGGGATGAACCTCAATGGGCGAACGATGATGGTGATGTAAGACACACCGGAAAATCTCAATATGACAGCACAGTAAATGGTGATTTAAAATGGTCCGTTGATGCGGCCAACATTACTGGAAACATGGCTATTGATAGTGAAGGCAATATATATGTAACAACCAAAGAAGGCATTTACTCTTTTGACAACAAAGGTGCTCTAAGATGGACTTACCTAAATGATGCTGCAGGTCTTTATTTTTCAGGAATATCTATTGGTCGTGATGTAATCATTTCACCAAAAGCTGATGATACATTATACTTTATTAATCAAACCACAGGCGAGCGCTATGGTCATGCTAATATTTATCTGGGATCAAGTTATTTTGCTCCGGTAGTTGATTCAAATGCCAATATTTATATTTCAGGTCAAGGTGATGCAAATAATCCTAATTTAATCATTATTCCATATAAACTATGGGAAAATGGTGGAAATCCAATTGTTATTTCTTTAGGTGATGCATTCCCTAGTGCATCTCCAACAATAATAGATGATACTTTTGTTGTTGTTCCATGTAGGGATGCTATTAAGGTTGTTGATATTTCTTCTAAAGCAGTAGTATATTCAAAATCTGGTAAAATCAATGTATCTAGTGTAATTGGCGACGGAAATATGATATATTCTATTTTAGATGATTCTATATATGCATTTAATTTATTCAATGGAAATTCATGGACTACTAAGATAACTGGTGGTGCTGGAAATCAGTTGGCTATCGATAATGAATATGGAATTTATGCAGTAAATGCTGACGGAACATTGTACAGATATGATTTCATTGATGGTGGTGAATTAAAATTTACAAATTTAACCGTAACTTCAGGTATTTTAATTGATAATGAAAATAATGTTTACTTTGCATCAAATAATATATTTTATGCATTGGATTGTGATGGAAATATATTGTGGCAATCTAAACTTGATTCAAATATTGTTGGAAAACCTATAATGGATAAAAATGGAATAATTTACATAAACAGTGCAAATAAGGTTTATGCATTAGGACAATCAAGTTTAAAAAATCCTGATTTAGCAATCGACACAGAAAATATTCATGTAAATCAAAGAGAAACAATTACTATTGATCTAAATGAAGATGCAACTGGATTGGTTGAGATTACAATTAATGGCAATAAATCTCAGGAAAGGGTAATTAATGGAAAGATTATAAAAACTTTGGATAATTTAACTTCTGGGGATTATTATGTTGATGTAAAATATTTAGGTGATTTAAGGTTTGAATCATCAACAAAATCCGCTCATTTCACTGTCTTAAAATATGACTCAGATATGAAAGTAACTGTTAAAAACATTAACGGTACTGAATGCAGTGAATTTAATGCAGGGGATATTGTAATATTTTATATAGAATTGAAACCTGATGCGACAGGTAGTGTTTTACTAAATGTTGATGGCATAACTAATTCAAGTTCTTTAATTGGTGGTACTGCCAAAATTACTATTGAAGGTTTAACTACTGGAATAAAAGTGGCTACAATCAATTATATTGGTGATGATAAATATTGGTCTGGAAATGTTTCATGCAATATAACTGTCAATGCATTGGATAGTAAGTTTAACATTAAAAATGGAGTTCAATACAGTGTATATGCGGTTGATTATTCTGCTGGTGAGCGAGGAAAAATATTGAAATTCAAATTATTGGATTCTAATGGCAATCCGGTTAGTGGAGAAAGTGTCAAATTGACCTATGGTAAAAATGTAGTTTATAAAAATACTACTGATCAAGGAATAGTGTCCTTTGTTATAAACGCTCAAGTGGCAGGCACTTATAAATCTTCATTATATTTCTCAGGCAATGAAAAATACAACTCAGCTTCAGCATCATTCTCTATAAAGGTTAATAAAAAACCGATTACAATAACTGCTAAAGCTAAAACATTTAAAGCTAAAGTAAAAACTAAAAAATATGTTGTTACTTTAAAAACCAAAAAATGTTCTTCAAATAATGGAAAAATCTATCTTAAATCTGGTAAAAAGGTAACTCTTAAAGTAAATGGTAAAACCTACACTGCTAAAATCAATGCAAAAGGTAAAGCAACCTTTAAAATTACCAAACTTACCAAAAAAGGTAAATTTACTGCAACTATCAAGTTTGCTGGCGATAAGACATACAAGGCAGCTATCAAAAAAGTAAAAATTACAATTAAATAAAAGAGTCTTTTTGCTCTTTTATTAATCTTTTTTTTTAAATATTTATTTGAAAGTAAAAACTTTTAAGTATAATTTAATCAAATACATTAAAATATTATTAAATATTTTTTGACATGTTAATTCAAATTTATTAGGGTGATTTAGTTTTGAAATTAAAAGGATATTTGATAGTTAGTATAATTTTTCTAGCTATTCTAACATTGGGGGCTGTAAATGCAGCTGATAATATGACTGCCGATGATTTGGCAATTGTCGGAGATAGTGGAGATTTCGATTTATCTTCACCATATGAAGAAATAATTGATGATGGGGAAATTTTGAATTTGTCTGGAGATAGTTCCATTGACAATAAGCTCAGCAATTCAAATAATGATGAAATAAGTAACACTGAAGTGATTATATCTCAGGATAATATTTCTAAATCTGAATTAAAAGCAGAAAACACCAATATTGCAGGAAATAATTTATTTTCATCTACAGGCTGGGGAAACCAAACATCATATGTTGTCAATGCAAATGATGCTGCAGAAAATGTTGTAACTCCAAGCAATTTCGATGATTTCTTTGAAGAGGACGGTATTCTTAAAGATGATGTGGAATTTGACGAGTTAATATTTAAAGGACAATTCAATGCACTTCGTGAATGCTTATATATTACAAAAGCATTGACAATCACTGGTGATGATGCTGTATTGAATAATATGGCAATCATTATCATGTCAGATGATGTGAAATTAAATAGATTAACTTTAACATCTAAAAAGTCTCTTGGAAACTTGATAAATGTTGGAGGTAATGGCATTGAGTTGAATAATCTTGATATATCATATTATCCTGGCAGTGAAGAGGCTGTTGCCATTTATATTCATGATTGTGATGACATTAGCTTGTTAAACAGTAAAATTTTATTTGAAAGTCATGTACGTGATGACTCAGTTAAATCAATAGCAGTCCAGGCAGTAAATACAAAAAATGTTTTAATCGACTTAAACAATATTACAACTAAATTGCCGGCTATAACCATAAATGAATATGATGATGATTATTATATGATGGGTTCATTCAAAGTGGATCCGGTAATGCTAAAGGATTGCAACAATCTTGTATTTACAAGAAACAACATTGATTCCACTACTAATGTGTTATTGGCTGAGTTTCCTACAATACAATCCATTTATATTGTCGGATGCAGTGACTCTTTAATTGACCACAATAACATTTCCATGATTGATAAAGTTACTCCAGTTGGAAGGGACAATTATATGTATGGCATTTCCTTTGGTTTCAATGTCAATGTTACATTTTCACATAATAATTTCATCATGCTTACCGACGGTGGAAAAGAGGCTGCTGGAACAGATTATGCATTTCAGGGAGTTGAATCTGAAGTAATCATTAAAGGAAACAATATTTTAAGTAGATCCAATGGTCCAAACATGGGCATTTATGTGGCCAGTATGTCTGGAGGGGATTCAAAACTTTTGATTGAAGATAATGTCATTAATGTAACAGGTTTTTCATCATCTAAAGGTACTTGGGCATTGGTAACAGGCATTGAAATTCAAAATGGGGATGCACAAATTTACAATAACTCAATATATGTTCACAATGTAAATTCATATGATGATAAGGCTTATATTTATGGAATCAGTTATGCCCAATGGATGTATGGGGACAGGTCATTTGATATTCGAGATAATTTAATTTATACTGAAGGTAAATATGCAGTTTCTGTAATAAATGCGACAAGCTTGTTTGTTGAAAATAATGAATTATATGCTCATGAATTAACTGGTGATGATTCAGTAAATCCAGGAATATGTGAAAATATTACAATTAGACTTAATAATCAACTTAAACATAAGATTATAATTGACATTGACAATTGCTGGTTTGGTGAGGATAATCCGGCAAATATCACTGTTGAAGATGCAGAGGGCAACATAACTATCAAAGTAAATGGGAAAGAAGTAGCTAAAGAGGAGATATGCTCCAATATTTCATATACTATTAAAGCTGAAGACATTATTTTAGGTAAAAACACAGTTGAAGTAATATATAATGAATCAGAATCCAAATCAACTTCATTCGTTGCATTTGACTGTGAAAGTGTAATTGAAATTAGTGTTGGTTCAATTTCAATAGGTCAGGATGTACCTGTAACTGTAAGTATTCTTGGAGCTACAGGCAATGTCACTGTTATTGTTGATGGAAAAGAATATTTGGTTGAACTAAAAAACGGTATTGCAGAACATACAATTGAAAAAATCACTTCGGGCAAACACGACATAGTTGTAGTCTATCTGGGTAATGGTAAAAAGTCACCTGCAGTTAATACAACCATTTTTTCAGTTGAAAAATTAAATCCTCTTGTTTTAATTACTCCTGTGGGTGTGCAATACGCCAAAGAAGCATTTTCAATTAAGGTTAGAAGTGAAACTTCTGTCAATGTAACAATCAACGGTAAGCCTTATGAGTTAATTGATGGAATTATCAATTTTGACAATGGATTGGATGCTGGGGAATATTCAATGCTTATAACTTCAGCTGAAACAGAAAAATACAACTCCCGTAGCATTTTATCAACATTTAGTGTTGTAAAACACGCAAGTAATATTGAAAGCGTTGTTGTCCCAACTGATGATGTTTTCATTGGTCAAAATGCTGCAATTAAAGTAACAATGGCTGGTGAAGAAACTGGTGATGTTTTAATCAGTATCAATGGCATAAATTATACTGCAGCAATCACTGATAAGATAGCTATTTTAAACGTTAATCTTCCTGTAGGTGATTATGCAGTTGTTGTTAATTATTTAGGTGATGACAAATACGATGAAAGCACTAATCGAAATGCTCAATTCAGAGTTGTTGATAAAATCAAAACTGATATAAAAATTATAATTCCGGATAATATTAAAGCTGGTGATAATGCTACTGTGAATGTTATTGTTGATGCCGTTGGTGATGTTAAGATTATTGTAGATGGAATTGAATCTCTCGTTTCTTTAGTAAACGGTTCTGCTAAGGTTGAATTAAATAATGTGTCTGCTGGTAACCATGGTGTTTTCGTAATTTATTCTGGTGGTGAAAAATACGGTTCTGCATATAATGCCTCTTCCTTCTATGTTGCAGGAGGTATTGTGCCTAAAGAACAAATAAATGCAACAATTGACATTTCCGATGTTAATGTCACTGAGGATGTAATTGTTAATGTAACATTATCAGATGATGCAACGGGTACTCTTTCTGTTTTTGTTGATGGAAAGAAAGTCGTTGAGGTTAATGTAACTGGAAACATAGTTAATGTTTCTGTTGGCAGGTTAACTGCTGGCAATCATGTTGTTGAAGTTAAATACTCTGGTAATGACAAATATTACTCAATGAGTGAAACTGATGACATTTTTGTTTCTAAACTAAATACTGATGTTAAAGCTGAGGCTGTTGAGATTATGGAAGGTGAAACCGCAATCATCACAGTCAATCTTGATGGCGAAGCTAGCGGCATTGTTCTGGTTAATGTGAGTGGAAAACAGTTTTATGCAGTTGTATATTCTGGAAAAGCAACTGTCGAGGCTGCTGGTTTAACTGCAGCTAATTATACTGCTGATATTGTCTACAGAGGTGATGATAAATACAGTGAGGCTTCCACCACAGTTAATGTAAAAGTCAATCAAAAACCTGCTGATAAAATTGAAAGTATAATTTCAATCACTGAAATAAACGGCACTACAGTTTTTGCTGTCCTAAAAAATCAATATGGAAATGCCATTGCAAATGCTGTTGTTGACTATGTGATTAAAGGCAATAAGCAATCAGTAATAACCTCTGATGATGGTACATTCACCATTGAAGGTCAAAAAGGTGCTAAAATAAGCATTTCATATGCCGGTGATAATAACACATTGGCATTTGACACTTCAATAACAATAGCTGATTTCGTACCTATAAGAATTGACACTAACATTTTAGGCAATAATTATTCTCAATATGCTGTTGAATACGGTGCAGGTGAGAGAGGTAAATACTTTACCGTGCAATTGAAAGATGCAAATGGAAATATTCTTGCAAATAAAACTATATCAATTGTATATGATGGTAAAAAATTACAAAAAACAACTGATGAAAATGGAAATGTCTCTATTCAAATCAATATAAAAGATGCAAAAAGATTGACATTTGCCGCTTCATTCTTGGGCGATGAGGATTACGGCGCAACAATGTCTGTTTACTCAATTGCCATCAACAAAAAGACAGTAAAAATAATCGCTTCTGCAAAAACATATAAGGCATCTGCGAAAGCCAAAAAATATAAAGTGACCTTAAAAACTATTAAAGGCGCTTCAATTAATGGTAAAACCTATTTTGGTAAAGGTAAAAAAGTAACTCTTAAACTAAATGGTAAAACATATACTGCAAAAACCAACTCTAAAGGTCAAGCAACATTTAATTTAAAAATAACCAAAAAAGGTAAATTCACTGCTTCAATTAAATATGGCGGAGACACAACATATAAATCTATCAGTAAATCTGTAAAAATAAAAATCAAATAGGTGGGATTAATTTCTCACTCTTTTTTCTATTTTAAACTTTTTTTAAGAAATTTTTTTTATCAATTATACTTTAATTTTAATGTCTAAATTTTATATCATTTTTAATTTATTTTTTATCAAAATATATGGATTTAAATATTTGAAGTAATAAATATTAATAATGTAAAGTTGGTATTTTTTCAATAAAACTTTATGATAATCTATAAAACATTGAATCGAGTGATTGAATGAAGATGAATAATAAATTTTTGATAGGTGCAATGCTTATATTGGTGCTATTTTTATGCATTAATGCAAGTACTGCAGCTGAACCACTTACGAATGATTTAGGAACATCGGATGTTTCTAATTATGAGTTAAGTGTGAGTGAAGACACATCTGGTGTCGATACAAATGATAATGGTGATGCTGGAATAATTTCCGTTGCTGCTAGCGATGCTACTGGTGGGGAAACAATTGCCATTGAGAACGATGGGCATAATGATTCAGTAAAATTTACTAAATCTGCTGAAGTGCTCGGGGAAGGTAATGAATTAGGAAATGTCGTAACCAATGACACATTCCACAGTTACTTTGATGATGATGGAATCTTAAAAGATTCAATTAAATTCGAAAAATTGATTTTTAACGGAACATTCTCCAAAGTTTCTGATTATATAATTTTAAATAGAAATATTGCAATTGCAGGTGATAATGCTATATTAAATAATATTGGTTTTGTCATTGATTCTGAAGATGTTGAACTAGATGGTTTAACTTTAGTTGCCGATAGTTCATTAGGTGATTTGATTTATGTTGCACAATCCAACGTAAAATTATCCAACTTAAACATAAAATATGTTGTTGATGATGAAATGGCTAATGCGATTTCTGTTAAAGGTAAAAATACAATTAGTAATGTAAATATAACAAATAACGAAATCTACTTCGAAAGCCATGTATCAACTGATGAAGAGTTAACTACTGCTATTAATTTGGAAGATGTTGAAAATGTAACTGTTGATGGCAATAAAATCACTGCTAGTCTTCCTGCTTTAACTGCTGAAACATATGATATTAATTACTATATGATGGGATTATGCTATGTAAACCCTGTTAGAATTTATGAAGGTGCAAGTGTTAAATTTACTAAAAATGACCTTGATGTAATAGTAAATTCATTTGATGCAAGTTATCCTACCATTCAGGCATTGTATATTGTTGGTTCTGATGATGTTTTAATCGCAGGTAATGATATTACTATGAGGGATAATAAAACTCCTAGTGGAACTGCAATTTATTTATATGCTGTTGAATGTGGATACAGTAGTGAAATTTCATTCATTGAAAATGACTTTGATATCTTAACAACTGGTGGTAAATCTGGTTCAGGATCAGCATACGCTTTACAAATTGTTACCAGTGATATTGAAGTAATTGGAAACAATATTAGTTGTGATTCTAACGGTCCTAACTTAGGTGTTTACTCACCTTCACAATTTGGACCTGCAAAAGACTTGGTTATTACCGATAACTTCTTTAATGTAACCGGTTTGGCTACTGGAACCAGTACTTATGCATTAATTTCAGCTATTGAAGTACAATCAGGATATGCAAAAATATATAACAACACTATTTATTCTATGAATAAAGAGGGTGCTAATGACAGATATCCCGTTTCTGCAATAAGTGCAGTTCAATACAGTTCAACTATAACTTTTGATATTAAAGATAATGATGTATACACTAATGGTAAATATGCTGTAGATATTCGTTATAAAGTTAACGGTGCTAATGTTACTGGAAACTTCTTATCTGCTAACCTCCTTAAAGGTGATGAGGCAGTATATATCAAATCCGGTAATGATATTGTCATAGAAGACAATTATCCTACTGTGGCTGTTGTTACTAATGATACTTTCTTCAAATATTTCGATGATAATGGTGTATTGATAGATAATAGAAACTATTATGGATTAACATTTGAAGGTCCATTCTCTGATTTAGTTGACACTATTGTAATTAATAAGGCGTTTAAGGTTTACGGCAATAATACTGTATTAAACAATATTGCTGTTAAAATCGAAGCAGACGATGTTGAATTGTCTGGATTGAATATTACTGCTGATAAAGAATTCGCAGATAATTATGGTGCAGCAATTTATGCAACTGGTTCCAATATTAAAATTGATGATGTAGTTGTTAACTACACTGCTCCAAATGATGTGGAAGCTATTGGAATTTATGCAAATGCTGCAGATAACTTTGCTTTATCTAGTTCCAGAATCATGTTTGTATCCACAAATCCTGGATCTAAACATCATTATGGATTGAAAGTACTTAACTCAAATAATGTTTCAATTGAAAATAATATAATTGATGCTACTTTACCTGCTGTTGATGTTGATTATTACTCAGGTGCTAGTGGTATTGATATGGATTTAGTATTGGCTGTCGGTATTCAAGGTGGAGAGAATATTGCCTTGACAAGTAATGTTGTAAATGTCAATACTAATGGTGGAATAGGTAATAATCCAACAATTGATGCTGTATTGATACGTGATGCTGATAATGTTTTAGTCAACTTCAATAACATTACTCACATTGATTTGACTTCACAAGATGTTGCAAGGTATTATTACAGTATTGATTTATATAGTTTAAATGCTACTGTTGAAAATAATAACATATTCTTAAATACTACTTCAGGTATTGAACGTTCTGGTTCTGCTTATCCAATCCAATTAACTGGACCATTTACAGTTGTTATTAATAATAACAATTTAACTTCTATTTCCAAAGGTCCTAATGCAGGTATTTATGCATCTAATTGGGGCGGTTCGGCTGATTTAACTGTTACTAATAATGTTATTAATGTAACTGGTTATGCAGCATCAAATAATTGGGCTTTAGTTACTGGTATTGAACCTCAAATAGACATTGCTAGAATTTATAATAACACAATTCATACTTATAATATTGCGGATTATGACGATGCAAACCAAATATACGGTGTAAGTTTCTCACAATGGGGATCTGGTGGTTCATATGATGTTAAAGACAATATTATAAATACTGAAGGTAAATATGCTGTTTACTTTAAAGAAGCTATAAATACCAATGTGACTTACAACTCATTATATGCACATGATTTGGCTGGTGACGATTCAGTTCTCATTGCAGATGGTGAAAACAATACTGTAGAAAATAACCAACCTCCGTACCATTTTGATGTAATCATTGAAACTAATGGTACTTGGATAGGTAATGTTAATCCTGTAAAAGTAACTGTAGTAAATGCAACTGGTGCTTTAGGTACCGGTAAGGTCACCTTCAAAATTGGCGGTACTGAATTCACTATCGATTTAGTTGATGGTCAAGCTAATTATGATATATCTCCTAATTTACTTGTTGCTGGTGAAAATGAAATAGTTATTGATTATATTAGTAATGATACTGCATACAGAGGTTCTTCAGCTTCTGCTAAGTTCCAAGTTATTGACGGTGTTGTAACTCAAGACAATTACTTTGTTTACTTCAACCAAGAGGATAATGGTAGGTTATTTGATTTTGTTCCTGAAGGAGCTACTTTAGACTTCCAAGGTTCAATCATTAACCCTGATCAAGATATTACTGTTCAAATTAATATTAACAAACCTGTAAACGTTATTTCATCTACTAAAGATGCTTATGTTGACTTAAACACTACTGCAGGTAGTTTATTAGGTGACAGTCCAGGTAACAGTTTCGCTGTAACTCGCGGAGGTTCTGGATCCAATATATCTGGAATTTACTTCCATAACACTCAATTATGGATTTCAAACACTACCAATGTTGTTTTGGATAATATTAGTGTAGTTGTTGAAGACCAAAGAGTCGGTTCTGGTGTCGGTGCTACAACCATTAGGGATAATTCCTCTAATGTTGTTCTTAAAAACAGTTACCTGTACACAAGAAACAATGGTGGATCCACTACATTCACAATGTCATGGGCTACTAACTGTACTATTGATAACTGTACTATTAAAGCTGAAGGAAATGTTGGTAACTTAGTTTACTTAAATATCTTTAATATTGTTGGTGCTCCTAGTGGTGTGCCTTTAAACAACTACAATACCATTTCAAATAACAGAATTTACGGTAAAGAAGGTTCAGGTATTTCCGTTGGTCTTATGGTGGAAGGTACTTATAACTTGATTGTTAACAATACTTTATACAAATCTTCAATAAGTAGTTCATTTGGTGGTGTAAATCCTGCTAACAACACTTATGTTGGAAACGTCATGACTGAAGGTGGAAGTTTAACTGCAGTCGCCAAATCTATTGTTTATGGTAACAATGTAACCGGTTCATTAACTGCTGGTTCAAACTCAGAAGTATATGATAACATTGTTGGAAAATCAATGACCGTAACCGCAGGCGCTACTGCTTATAATAATACTATTGCAACTTCAGTATCTGTTGCTGCTGGTTCTATTGCTCATAATAATATTGTTGGAACATCAATGTCTGTTGCTGCTGGTGCTACTGCTTATGGAAATGATATTGGAACTTCAATGACTGTTGCTAAAGATGCTATTGTCTTTAATAATACAATTGGCACTACTGTAGCTATAAATGGTGCTAATGCAATTGTTTCAAACAATAATATTGGTGGTACAGTCACCATTGCAAATGCTGCAACTAACACTACTTTACTTGACAATGATATTAATGCCACTGTAACTGTCAACTCTAAGAATAACAATATTGAATTAAATAACATTATTGTTGCTGGTGAATATGCAATTGATTTAAAAACATCCACTGGTAACAATGTAACTGAAAACTGTTTAATTGCTAAATTGTATAAGGGTGATGCTGCAGTCAAATACTCTGGTGAAAATAATGTAAAAGATAATACTCCTTATGTGGCTATCTCTGTAGCTGCTGATGATGTTTTAGCCGGTTCTAATGCTACTGTTATTGTAAATGTTATTAACAGTAGGGGTGGTAATGTAACTATTAAGGTTAACAATAAAGAATATATTGTTAAATTGGATGAAAATGGTACTGCTACTCATGTGATTGCTGCTGAAGACTTAGTCATTGGTGCAAACAATGTTACTGCAACTTATTTGGCTGAAGGATTTTTACCTGCAATTGATAATACTGTTTTAGGTGTTCTTGATGGTGTAATTACTAATGCTACTTATGGATTGTACTTTGATGCTAGTGGTTATTTAGCATCTGCTGTTCCTGATGGTGCTACTTTAGACTTCCAAGGATTGTTCTTAGGCAAATTCCCTGTATATATTGATAAATCTGTAAATGTGATTTCATCTACTGGTGATGCTTTATTTGATTCTGGTGCTACTTATTCTGGTAATGCTATAAATTCATTCAATATTGTTGCTGGTGGAGATAACACTAATATTACTGGATTAAAATTCATTAACTACTGTTTATACATTAAAGGTGCTTCCAATGTAA